>JAHDDQ010000052.1:12729-23194 GCA_020629275.1 Tenacibaculum sp.
TGAAATGTTTGCATTGGAAACGAGAGGTAGAAAAGTATTCAGAAATTTTCCAAGTGATTTATTTCCTAAGACTAAAACACTTGCAGCTAATCAGGGTTTATATAATGGCTTTTTGGCTGCTGGTTTAATTTGGACATTCTTTATTGAAAACGTAGAATGGAAAACAAATGTTTCCATCTTCTTTCTAAGTTGTGTCGCTATTGCTGGTATATACGGAACCATTACTGCTTCGAAAAAGATTTTTTTCGTTCAAGCTTTGCCTGCTTTATCTGCGTTAATTCTTCTTTTATTTACATAAAGATCTCAACTAAAAAATATCAATATCTTGCAAGAGCGTTATGTAATGCTCTTCTTGTCTAAATTTATACTACACTTTGAATTGATTTAAATGATGATCCAAATGTTTGTAAAATAAATTATTCCACTCTTCTTTCTTAAGTTTTCCGAAGGCATGAGATTCTTTTTCATCAAAATGATTAGCTCCTAGGTTTTGAGTTTTTTGTAGATAATTTATTAACCGTTTTTTCTCACTATCAAAATCTCGTTCATCTGTTATTAAAAAGTAAGGAGCTGTTCTACCATTTCTAGGATAAGGATTTTCTGAAACTACTTGTTTTTTGGCTATTAATTTTATAAAGAATTTTGCTAAACCATTTGGTTTAGGATGTTTATTGGTATATACAGTTTCATAAGTTACATTGCAATGCGCTAACATTTGCCCTACATTCATTTTTCCCCATATTGGCTGAGATTGATGTGTTAAGCTATTGATTCTTTCTATGACTTCGTCCGTAACTGATTTTTCAAAAATATTCTTCATACTGTTAGCGTTTTTTATATACTTTGTTTAATGTAAAATTTTAAATAGAAGCTCTTTTAAAATATCATCATGTGATTGATTAGCTCCTACACCTTTACTCTTAACATCTGCATCTCTTAACAAAGCTATCACTTGTGATACTTTACGCATTGGATAATTTCTGGCAGCCGATACATAGTCATCAACAAAATAAGGGTTTACTCCTAGTGTTCTTGCAACTGTTCCCTTTGATTTATCCTTTAAACCATGAAATAATAGCAATTGTGTGAAAAAACTATTTAACAATGAAATTGTCATTACTAAAGGATTATTTTTTGGATTTTGTGCAAAATAATTAATAATCCTATTTGATTTTAAAATGTCTCTTCGCCCAACTGCTTTGCGTAACTCAAAATTATTAAAATCTTTAGAAATTCCTATATTTTCCTCTACATGGTTGGCGTCTATTATTGTTTGTTCTGGTAAAACAGATGTCAACTTATCCAGTTCGTTACTTATTTTACTTAAATCTGTTCCCAGAAACTCCACAAGCATTTGTGCTGCTTTTGGTTCAATTGTGAATTTTTTACCACTAAGTACTCTGCGAATCCAATCTGAAACTTGATTTTCGTATAGTTTTTTACTCTCATATAATACTCCTGTCTTCGCAATAGCCTTGTATACTTTTTTACGCTTGTCTAATTTTTTATACTTGTAATTTAATACTAAAACCGTAGTAGGTTGTGGGTTATTTGCATACGCTTCCAACTTATCGATAGTTCTACTAAGATCTTGTGCTTCTTTTACAATAATCACTTGATGTTCGGCCATCATTGGAAAACGTTTAGCTGATGCTACGACTTCATCAATACTTACATCTCTTCCATACAATATTGCTTGATTAAACCCTTTTTCAGATTCGTCTAAAACTGTGTCTTCTATAAAATCTGATATTTTATCGATGTAATAAGGCTCCTCTCCCATCAAAAAATAAATAGGCTTTAATTTACCTTGTTTTATATCGTCTACAATATGTTTTACATCATTCATATTAACTTCTACTTAATATTTACTACTATATCCTTTGAGATTATATATTCCAAAAATCATTAAACTTAACTCTAGCAACAAACCTATAAAATATTGACTTGAAAAACCATCTAATACTATACTTATTAATCGCCCAAAAACTAAACCTCATAAAAATTACATTTGTTAATGTAACTTCTTACCAATACTTACGCTTAAAAACACTAATGCTCTAAAAATCAGTTTTTTAATACAATATTTTACTTGAGTTACCTCCATATATAAAACTCACTGATACAATAATACATGCTGAAATTAGTAAGTGAAGATTTTATTCATTTCAAAAAGTAACCTGAATTATAAAAATAGTATTTTTGAGGTAATGCAAAAGTTAAATTTACCAACCTATCCATTCAGGATCAAAAATAATGAAAAACATCATCTAATTTTTGATGAAGTTCGAAAAAAACATGTTGTTCTTACACCAGAAGAATGGGTAAGACAACACTTTATTCAGTTCTTACTTCTGAAAAAAAAATATCCAATATCATTAATTGCAGTTGAAAAACAACACACCATAAATAACTTAAAAAAAAGAAGTGATATTCTTGTTTTTAATACTAAAGGAACACCAGATATAATTGTGGAATGTAAAGCACCTAATGTGAAAATAACACAAGACACATTTGATCAGATTGCTAGATATAATTTAAAGATTGATGCTAACTACTTAATCGTTACCAATGGTTTAGAACATTACTACTGTATGTTAGATATTAGCAACGAAACTTATGTGTTTTTAAAGGATATACCTTCTTACAAAATTTAATAAATCTTTACATTTTTAAATCATATTTATAATGTATGTTTGCTGACTTGAAAACAGCTATTGTCATATTAAATTGGAATGGTCGACAACTACTCGAAGAATTCCTACCTTCTATAATAAATCATAATTCTAATGGGGCTATCGTTTATGTTGCAGACAATGCTTCTTCGGATGATTCAATTCGGTTTGTTACTAAAAACTTTCCTACTGTTAAGATCATTATTAATAAAGAAAATGGAGGTTATGCCAAAGGTTACAACGACGCATTGCAACACATTGAGGCTGATCTTTATTGCTTAATTAATTCAGATATACAGGTAACAAAAAATTGGTTGATTCCAATTTTAAGTGTTTTTAAAAATGAGGAAAATACAGCTATAGTACAACCTAAATTATTAGATTATAAAGACAAAACTAAATTTGAATATGCTGGTGCTGGTGGTGGTTTTGTTGATTTCTTAGGATATCCTTATTGTCGTGGTCGTATCTTCAATAGTTTAGAAGAAGACAAAGGACAATACGACGATACCAAAGAAATTTTTTGGGCGTCAGGTGCTTGCTTTTTTATTAGGAGTGAAGTATTTCACAAACTACACGGTTTTGATGAAGATTATTTTGCACACCAAGAGGAAATAGACTTATGTTGGAGAACACAAAATGAAGGTTATAATATAAAGTATGTGGGCACCTCTACTGTTTTTCATGTAGGTGGCGCGACTTTACAGGAATCTAACCCTCACAAAACATACTTAAATTTTAGAAATAGTTTGTTTACTATCGTTAAAAACGTGCCTAAGCAATATCTACTACAAACTGTTTTCGCAAGATTAGTTTTAGACGGTATTGCCGGGTTAAAATTTACTTTGGAATTAAGACCTATTCATACTTGGTCTATTTTAAAAGCACATATTAGTTTTTATAAGAACCTTTTTAAGTTTATAAAAAAGAGACGAAAGTTACAGCGTAAGTCAAATTACAATATTCATACTTCTGTTGTATGGCAACATTTTGCCTTGGGTAAAAATACTTTTAAAGATTTAACATAAAATCAGTTCTATTATGAACTAATTTTATGTTAAATTTTTTTATTAAATAGCTATGTGAATTTCTACTTCTGCTTCTTCTGGATTATTTGATTTTTCTCCATAAACTTCAAAATCTGCAGTATATTTTCTATGTAAATCAGTGTTCCATATTTCTAACCATTTTTCATAAACAATGTTCGCTTGGAGTTTTCCTTTTGCTAAAAAAGTACTGTAATTACTTGCTGGAATTTCTAAAACCACCATACCTTCAGGTATTTCGTTGTACTCATTAACTTTACAACCTAAAACCATATCGTATGCCTTAGTATAATCACTCTCATAGTTTGTGTAGATAGCATAAACAGTATCATCAACTTTATTAGGTATCTTACTTGCAATATTTTCTTCCATAAATCGCTTCCATAGTAAAGGTATATCTTGCGCAGCTTGCATGTTCTCATTAGTCGTTCGAGTAACGATTCCTATTACTTTAAATGACTCTTTTTGTGTTAATTTCATATTATATCATTTTATTTATAACACAAAATTACATGAAGCCTATGACAGCGGTGTGTCAGGGGTAGTCGAATATTTTTCTCTACATATTTCAAAATATTCCTGAAGTGTCATTTTGTGTGGCGTAAATTTCTCTTCGAGTATTAATAATGTATGTATGAGATCTAATCTAAAAACTCTAAAATCATTTCGAAGTTTGCAATACGCTATTAATAGCCAGTTTTCGTTAGTACTATACAAAGCAAATGGTTCTACGATTCTTTTTGAATATTTTTTTTGAAGTGAGTTATATTCAATTTGAATACATGTAAAACTCGTAATAGCAGTTTGTAATTTAGTTAAATTTGTACTTGTAGTTTCTTCGTTTGAATTGTAACGAAATATAACTCTGTCTGCTAGTAATTCTGATTTCTCTTTCTGTGTAGTTTTGAATACGGCTTTAATTTTAGTGATCGCATTCTTATAATTATCTACAAATGATTTGTCTTTATTTGTCTCGATTAAATTTACTGCGGTAACAAGTGCATTGGCTTCCTCTTCTGAAAATGATATTGGAGGTAAATAAAAACCTTCCATTAGTGAGTATCCTTTACCTTCTTCAGTATATACAGGAATCCCAGATTGTTCGATAGTTCTAATATCTCTGTAAATGGTTCGAACACTAACCTTAAATTTTTCCGCTAGGTAGGTAGCAGTGACTATCCGCTTGGATTGCAACTGAGTTATAATTGCTGTTAATCTTGAAATCCTTGGTTTTTCACTCATCTAAAACCCCTCCTTCTTTATCCTTATATATATACAGTAATAGAAAGAATACTGCTATACCACCGAAAGTATGCCATAACCAATGGGTACCCATTGGTAATAATACAATTATATTATCTAATGTTCTAAATGTAACAGCAACAGCAAAAATTGAAAATCCTAAAATTATATATTTTATGTTTTTCCATTGCGTTAAATACGCATACCAAATAAAAGGTGTGATTACAGCAATAGCTGTTAGAGCGTAACCGAATGAAATTCTAAATCCCTTGGGTATGTCTAATAACCTTGGTAAAATTGTTACTAACATTAAACCTATGAAAAGTAAAATTCTTTTCCACCAAATTCTTTGTATTTTACCGATAAAATAAATAATTCCTCCCAAGCATACCAGCATTATTGGTGCACCATCTAAAATTAACCATATTTGATGACTTCTTGTCCCGTGATACATAGTTCCTCCTATCCAACTTATAAAGATTACTGGTATGGCAAAAAGAAAAAAAGGATGTTGTTTAGGTCTTTTAAGTATTCTTTTAATAAAGAAGATTAGTATTGCTATGAATATTAAATTACTGAATGTATTGAATGGTTCAACAGGCAATCGTCCTGCTCCTTCTATCGTTTCTTGATATATGGTTCCTGTATCGTTTGGAAATTTTTGAAGTACGCTAAATAACATCTGTGTTTCCTTTACCTTCTCTTATTATTTCTGGGTACTCTGTTGTTAAATCAATTATTGTAGACGCTTGATTGTCTCCATAACCACCATCAATCACTACATCAACAATATGCTGCCATTTCTCAAAAATAAGCTCTGGATCTGTTGTGTATTCAATAACCTCATCTTCATCGTGAATTGATGTAGATACAATTGGGTTTCCTAATGCAGCTACTAATGAACGTGCTATATTATTATCAGGTACCCTAATTCCCACTGTTTTCTTCTTTTTAAAAGCTTTTGGTAAGTTCGTACTTCCTGGCAATACAAATGTATAAGGACCAGGTAAAGCTCTTTTTAATATTTTATATATAGGTGTTTCGATCTGCTTTACATAGTCTGATAAATGACTTAAATCGTTACATATGAAAGAAAAATTAGCTTTGTCTAGTTTTACACCTTTAATCTTAGCTATCTTCTCCATGGCCTTTGTATTGGTTATATCACAACCCAAACCATACACCGTATCAGTAGGGTAAATAACTAAACCTCCATTTTGTAAAACCTTAACGACCTTATTGATTTCTCTTTCGTTAGGATTTTCGTTGTATAATTTAATAAACTGTGCCATTGTATAAATTTAAATGTAAAAACTTCCAACTGATTAATAATACAAGTTGGAAGTTTTTAAAGTAGTAGTGTGCTATATGATTATGCTTCGTTATCAATTAATCTAAAACCTTCACCATGAATATTTAAAATCTCCACTCCTTCGTCAAGTTTTAAATATTTTCTCAATTTAGCTATGTAAACGTCCATACTTCTTGATGTAAAATAATTATCATCTCTCCATATTTTTGTTAATGCTAATTCTCTTGGCATTAAATCATTCTTATGAATTGCTAGCATACGTAACAATTTACTCTCTTTTGGAGATAGCTTTTGTGACTCATCTCCGTTAAATGACAAATGTCTTAACTTCGAATTAAAAGAGAATTTACCTATTGTAAATTCAAATTGATTATCATCCTTAGATTTTTCAGTTTCTTTACGCTGTAATATTGCTTTAATTTTATGAAGCAAAACTTCAGAATCAAAAGGTTTGTTTAAATAGTCATCAGCCCCCACTTGATAACCCCTTAAAACATCTTCTTTCATTGTTTTTGCTGTCAAAAAAATAATTGGTACTTCCTTATTTGTAACTCGAATATCTTGAGCCAAAGAAAATCCATCTTTTCTTGGCATCATAACATCAAGTATACATAAGTCATACTCGGCATTTTTGAACATAATTAAACCTTCAATTCCGTCTTTAGCATGCGTAACGTTATAATCGTTAAGTGCTAAGTAATCTTTTAAGACTGTTCCAAAGTTTGGATCATCTTCTACTAATAGAATTTTTCGCGTTCCCATTGTATTTCCCTTCAATTTATATTAATGGTAATTTTACTGTAAATGTACTTCCTTTGCCTTTTTCGCTTTCAACATGAACTGTTCCATGATGGTTATCGATAATTTCCTTCACGTAAGCCAAGCCTAAACCGTGACCTTTTACGTTATGAATATTTCCTTTATGCTCTCTATAAAATTTGTCAAAAACATATTTTTGAGCATTCTTACTCATTCCAATACCTTCATCTTTAATTTTAAAAATGAAGTTTTTATTTGAGTTTTCTGTTTCTACGTGTATTCTGGGTTCTTTATCGGAATACTTTATGGCATTCTCCAACATATTTACTACAACATTAGTTAAATGAAACTGATTACCCAATACTTCTGTGGATAATGCTTTAAAACTTGTTGTTATTGTTCCTTTTTTATCAGAAACTAAAAGATGAACATGTTCAATAGCTTCTTCTATTACGTCGTTAGCCTGAACTGCTTCTTTACTAATATCTATTTGATTTTTTTCTAATCTAGATATTCTCAGTACATTTTCTACCTGTCCGTGCATTCTTTTATTTTCATCACGAATCATTTGTACGTATCTCCTTATCTTGTCTTCATCTTGTATAATCTTTGGGTTTTTAATCGCATCTAAAGCTAAATTTATAGTTGCTATAGGTGTTTTAAACTCATGCGTCATATTATTTATAAAATCTGTTTTTATTTCAGATATTTTCTTTTGACGCACTAATTGATACAATGATGTTGAAAATGCTGCAATAATGATACCAATAAACAATAGTGATAACATTAATGCTTTCATCATCCCAGATAATAAGCTTTTTTTCTCATCGGGGAATGAGATGTAAAGCTTGTAGTTACTGTTTCCATTATCGTCTTCAAATAATGGATAATAATAACTATTATTTTCATCTATTTTAAAATATCCAGATTTTATAGCCGTTGCTAATCCTCCTTCATAAACTCCAAACTTAAATTCTTGATGAATATTCATCTTCGATAATTCATCTTTAAGCGTATTATTTAGCTCCTTGCTACCTATTCTTTTATGAATAGGCATTAATTTTTTTTTCTGGCTAAACATATACTCAAACTGTTCTTTTTGCCAGTTCGGGTAAGTTACATATCTAGAAAATCTATTTTCATCTACAAAACTTTTATTATCATCTTTTGATGTAAATGATTTAGTGAACATGAAATCTTCTTTACCAGAGAATCGTTTTATAATGATCGTATCATGATCAACAAAATCTACAGGTATCTTAAAATTTTCCTCAAGAATTGTGGCTCCAAATGTAAATTTCTGTTTGCTAACGGTGTCTATTTGTTGAAACAGGTAATTTTTTATCTCGGCCGTTGTTCTTGACTTATTTTTTTCAAAGAACTCTTTATGGTTGCTTACAAACTCGTTATACTCTCGCTCTTTTATTCTTTCTGATGTTCGAGCTAGCGCAATTGTTACGTTATTTTCAAATTCGAGCTGCTTACTTTTTACTGCATCTTGAACCCAATATAATTGTACTGCTATGATTCCTATTAAAGAAATACTCATTAACACTACTATCAGGATAAAAATTCTTTTTCCCATTACTCAAATGTACTTTAATAAGGTTAGCATAAAAATGCTTTTAACTTAGATTAACAAAGATAATATGTTTTTAAGAAAATTTTAAGATTTTTGTTAACATATCAATAACATTAACCTAGCTTTGTGTTAATTTATTGTGAATTTTATTCACTTGATTTTTAGTTGAATACAAATCAACGTTCGTAACAATATAATTAGACTGTATTGTTTTTTTGACTTCTGTCCATTGGTTTTGCATTCTTTCTTTAACCATTTGTTCTGTACTATTATCTCTTTTTACAACTCTTTGTAAACGAATTTGCTCTGGGGCTGTAACAGTTATAATTTTATCACACATTTGGTCGCTACCATTCTCAAAAAGAATAGCGTTTTCATAAATGATATAAGCTTTTTCTTTATTCTTTTCTATGAAATCTGTTAAATGATCATATACTTCTGGGTGTACTATTGAGTTTAATGTAGTTAACTTTTCTTTATCTTTAAAAACGATTTCAGCTAAATAACTTCTGTTTAACTTTCCTTCGACATATACATCCTCTGAGAATATTTTTATAAGTTGCTCCTTTATTTTATCTGAGGTATTCATTAATTTCTTCGCCTCTACATCTGCATAATAAACGATTACATTATCATATTCAGCAAATATTTTAGCAACTGTGGTTTTTCCACTTCCTATTCCTCCTGTTAAACCTACAAGCATTTATTTATGTATTAAAAAATCAATTTTTTGGGGTGTTATTCTACTTGAAGAGATAAGGTTTGGTTTATTCTTAAACTTTGGAACTAAATATGTCAAACCTTGTGCTTTCATCTCCTTGTAATCACATATAACTTCAAATGAATCTTCACTTATTTTATTAAAATTTTTCAATCCAACTTTATAGGTAACCTTAACTTTTTTAGGATAAATATTTAGCGTGGTTCCTTTTGGAACATTAATTATTTCTACAGGAATATCATAAGTTCCTTCTGTATATTTATCTACTGCAACTTCAATATTTACGGAAGTATTACTATACTTCATATTTTCATACTTTTCGAAAAGTTGGATTGATAATGGCTTTTTAATATCTTCGGAAATACCTTCAAAGTTTACTTTTTCAGTTTTAACTTCTTTAATTTCTCTAAGTTGTAAATCTGGACCGGAAATCATGATACTATCTGGTGATATTGTCATCTTAGAAAAACCAAATCCTGGTTTGTAATTAATAGTAGCTGCCAAAACTACAGGAACTTTTTTAACACTTAAGCTTCCCAGTTTTAGGTGAAGTGTGTCTTTTAAAACCTCTATTAATTCAACTCCAGATGTTAACTGGTTTTGTATTTCTCTTTTTTGGAGATTAGGTAATACATAATAATCTGTTCTATTTTTTTTCTTTACTTTATCTAAAGAAACTACAATTTCGGTACTTTTAAATTTAGAAGTGAACAGTTTAAAGCCATTTGCTTTTACTTGAACATCAATTTTATCACTCGGTTTATCTTGAAATATTTTATCTTGAGACAAACCTTCAAACTTTAATGTATAGGTTGCCTTAGTTTCATATTCTTTAGATAAATTGATCAACAGCCAAATTAAAAAGGATGCTATTAAGAAGCTAAAAAAAATTTTAGGTATGTTGGTTATTCTACTCAAAAAAGTGTTTTTAAATATCTTTATTAATTAAAATTATTTCCTATATACTCATTTAAAATTACATAGTAAATCAATCTTTTTATATTCTTGTTAATATTCAAAAAATAGCGGTTATCTAAATATCTCAAGAGTTAAGGTTTTTTTCTTTTTTACTTACAAAAAACAAAAAAGTGAGCAAAAGCTCACTTTAAAATAATTTATAAATAATTT
>JAHDDQ010000053.1 GCA_020629275.1 Tenacibaculum sp.
CTTTGCTTTACTGTTATCATAAAAACTACATTTGTTTTTTTAGTAAAAGACAGCACTTTTAATTTATATTTGTACGTATTTTGTACTTAGCATAGCACAAATCTACAAACAAAAATCTAAATAAAGAAACAAAATTAAAATTAATTTAGAAAAAAGTTATTACGAGTGAATAATTTTACTGACAACACATATAAAAGAGTAGAGCAAATAATTGTGTATAATAACATGAATATTAAGTCTTTTGAAGATAGAATAAGTGTATCTAACAATTCTATAGGAACTGCTATCAGAAGAAAAGCATCATTCAAGAGTAATGTATTAAACAAAATTCTAAATGCTTTTCCAGAAATTAACCCAACATGGTTATTAACAGGGAAAGGCACAATGTTTCTTAATTCTGACAATACTATTGTGAACGAACCGACTTTAAATTATGAGACTAATAAGTTTAAACGTCAGCTAAAAGAAAACTTACTTCACTTGCTAAACAATGATAAGGATATTAAGCAAGCACTAATGATATTGAGTAAAACCACAAGAGAATAACTTTTTTACAATAGTTTTTCTTGCAATTCTTTGTGAGTCATCAACAATAAACCAATATTCTTTTGTTCCAATCTTTGTAAGTTAATTATTGAATTTTCAAGATCATTCATAATTCGATCAAAAGCACCATTATCAAACAAATTTCCTTCAACTCTTACAAACTTTCCATCCTCGATAATGGATTCTTTAAATTCTACTACATCATCAATATTAGATAATGGAATAAAATCTATTGTATCTATTCTATCAATAAATGTGTTTAATTCTTCAATCCAGTCTTTGATACTTGTTCCTAAAGAGATAACTTCATTCTGAAGTACTTCAGTTTTTTGTTGTAGCTTATTTATTTCAACCAAAATATGGTTCTTAGTATTCAAAAAAGCTTTGTAGATTTCAATTATGATGGTGTGTTGTTTATAGATGGCGTGTAACGTATCTTCAGTGCCAATTTTATTAGCTAAAGCAATATGCAACGCACAAAATTCAGCATCCCATTCTTTAAAGTTTGTATCGAAAAGTTCTTCCCTTTCTTTGGATAGCGCTTCATAAGCTTCTTGCAATTCTCTTTTCTTAAAGCTTTTACCTTTATACTCTAAGGTTGTATCTTTTACAGTGCCATTAGAAATAGCAATTGCTTTTTCCATTAAGACTTCAGCTGTTGTAACAGGTAGCATCAAAGAAGATAGTTTATTTTTTAAGTCATTAATAGTTGCTTTTGTGACTTCTGTATATTGCTTTGCCTTATCATTAAGTATTTCTTTATCTTCTATATGGAGGAATCTATTTAAGAAAGTATCTTCGTATTCTTTAAGTAACTCTTTACCTTTTGTTTCTTGCTTGATGAAATTCTCGAAAACATCAATTGTTGAAAATTGATCAACTTCTTTCTGAATGTATTTTTCATAAATCAGAGAAGTCATTTTCTCTTGAAGAGCTATATCTTCAGAAAATAAAATCCATGGAGATTGGGTGTTTTCATCACATTCAATAAAGGGAGTCTTAGCGTTATTTTCTCTCAAATCATTTGGTGGGTGGCTTGTATACATACCAACTTTTGAGTTTTCAGAAGAAGAAAAATATTTTTTCACACCATTTTTACCTAAAGGAAGCTCATTGTATTCATTAATAAGAAATACTTTGTTTTTTTCGTGTGCTAATTGATTGTGTGTGTATAAATTTTTACTAAAGACTTTTTTCTTGGAAGCTAAGTAAGCGTGGTTTATTGTGTCATTCCATTTGTCAAAACCACTATCTAATTTCCACAATGCAGAAACAATAGCTTGACTACCTGAAGTACTTACAGCTACCTTGTCGGCATTAAATTCCATCTCTCTAGATAATGAAGAGTACATAATATTCAGAAACTGATAGAATAACGTTAGTATTTGTCGTATCACCCATATTATTGGAGTAATTACCCATGCAGCTGCAGAAAGTCTAATGTCAGAAGCTCTCCATTGATCTAAAATATCATCCCATTTATCTCTATCAAAAATCATGTCGTGGATAATCGTATTTGCAGAGTTTATATAACTCCCTATTTTCATCGACCGTTGAGCAAAATGCCCAAATTCATGAGTAACAACAGCTTTAAATTCCGATAAATTCAAACTATCCACTAATCCCAAACCTATGGTAAGTTCTTTTTTAATAGGGAAAAATAAGCTAAGCCAAATATTACTGTAAGATACATAAGCATTTACATCCGGATCAACATAAATATTTTTAGGCTTAGGAGCACCAGTTTCAGCGCAAATTCTATTCACAAATAACCATAGTTTTTCGTGATCTTTTTTGTTGAGTTTTATTCTGTTATCAGGTTTGTGATTTTTCAGTTTAAAAATAAATTTTAAAGTAAAAATAAAAAGCATTGCACTCGCTCCAATAGCACCAATTTTAAGTAAAATAGTTAATTTATTTACAGAACCCATATCATAAATAACAGCATACTTCACTAAAAAGCCGAGCGCAACTACAAGAGCAACATATAAAGTAAAGAATAAAAGAATAGCCAATACAGCTAAAAAAGCTTTCAACTTGTATGAAGAAGGAAGTTTTGTTAATTCTTTTGTGATGTTTTTTGGGCTTTCAGGATAAAAGCTTGCAGTACTAATACTCATAGTCAATAATTTTTTTATAAACGTACAAAAAAATAAAAAAACTGACAAAACTTCCTGTTTTTAAGATTGGTACACTTTTGGATTATTTAGAATAAAAAAAGACAGATGAAGTTATTTTTAAAAATATTATTAACCGCATTAGCAGTTATTATATTAGCCAATGTTTTACCAGGAGTAGCAATTAATAGCTATACAACAGCAGTTTTAGTTGCAATTACTATAGCTATATTAAACTTATTAGTACGTCCAATACTTATCGTATTAACATTACCTGTAACTATAGTAACATTAGGACTTTTTCTATTTATAATTAACGCGCTAATTATAGTTTTGGCAGGTAAACTTATAGTAGGGTTTTATGTTTCTGGATTATTTTCAGCATTATTATTTAGTATTCTGCTATCCATATTTAGATCATTTTTATTCTCACTATTAAAAGACGAGAAAAAATAAATTAGTAAGAATTCTAAATAACTTGCAGTCAATTATATAAAACACTTGCTAGTCCATGATAAAAATAGTAATTTTGCACCCAATTTTTTAAGATAGATAGTACTAAAGATGAATATTACAAAAGAGAACGTAGACGCATTAAACGCCATTGTAAAAGTTGATATTGTTGCTGACGATTATAAAGATAAAGTAACAGAAGTATTAAACGATTACCGTAAAAAAGCCGATGTCCCAGGATTTAGAAAAGGTCATGTACCAATGGGAATGGTTAAAAAACAATATGGTAAATCAGTAATGATTGATGAAGTAAACAAACTTTTACAAGAAAGCTTGAACAAGTTCTTGGTTGAAGAAAAATTAGATATCTTAGGTAATCCATTACCTGTTGTACAGGATGATTTCTCTTGGGATGCTGAAAAATTTTCTTTCGAATTTGAATTAGGTTTAGCGCCAGAATTTGATGTAGATATCAAAGGAAAAAATAAGATTACAGATTACAATATAGTAGCTACTGAAGAATTAATTGAAAAAGAGGTTGAGAATATTCAAACTCGTTATGGTAAATTAATTTCACAAGAAGAAGCTGAAGAGCATTCTAACGTAACAGGTACTTTCGTTAATGAAGAAAAAGGAATTGAAAAGAAATCTACTTTCTTAGTAAATGATTTAAAAGGAAAGAAAAACGAGAAGAAAGTTATAGGAGCTAAGGTAGGAGATGTAATTGAGTTAGATACTAAAAAGCTTTTTGAAGAAGATAATAAATTACAACAAGCTTTAGGAGTTTCTTTAGAAGAAGCTAAAGATTTGGATATCAAAGTTACGCTTACTGTTGAAGAAATTAATAAAACAGAATTAGCCGATTTAGATCAAGATTTATTTACAAAGTTATTCGCTGATGGTAGTGTAACTACGGTAACTGAATTGAAAGAAAAGATCAAGGAAGATGCTGAGAAGCAATTTCAACAACAAGCAGATCAACAATTATTAAACGCGGTTACAGAGCATTTAGTAGAGAATACAAAATTTGATTTGCCAAGCGGATTTTTACAGAAATGGTTACAAACTGCTGGAGAAAAAGAATTAACTCAAGAGGAAGCAGTAGAAGAATATAATAAATCTGAAAAAGGGTTACGTTATCAATTAATCGAAGGAAAGATTATGAAAGATAACGATGTGAAGTTAGAATACGCAGAGTTATTAGAGTACACCAAAGGCTTTATAAAAGGGCAAATGGCACAATTTGGAAACATGAACCCTGAGGAAGAAGAGTTAAACAACATTGCAGGTAGAGTTTTATCTAACCAAGAAGAAGCACAACGTTTACAGAATCAATTAATCTCACAGAAATTATTAGATTTCTATAAAGGAAACATGAAATTTAAAACGAAAGAAGTTAGTTACGAAAAGTTTATCAAAGAGGTATACAACAAATAATTTAACGTTCTACAGAAACAAAAAACCGATACATTTAAATGTATCGGTTTTTTGTTTGTTAAATATAACAAAACGTTACTAGTAAGTAACTCTATAAATTTTATGCTAAATAATGATTACTGATAAATTACATCAAAACTATATGTTGGTGTTTCATTTTCAAATTCAAAAATTTTAGAATAGTCCATTACATTAGCAATACCTTCTAATTTACATAAATAGCCAACCACAGCACATAAACCGTTAAATAAAAGCTCTTTATTAGTCGGGTTTTTAGGTTTTGGATTATAATGGCATAACGGGACTTTAAATCCACAGGCTTCTAAGAAAGTGCGTTCGATATGGAGTAATTCTATAGGGCTATAGCCATTAAATTTGCGGCCAAGTTTTTGGTGTACATTACCTACATAACTCAATTCTAATGAACCATGATCATTTGATAAATGTTTCCAGCTATCATGATTGTCTAAAATATTACCAACAGCACAAGCTGAGCAACATTCAGGATTAAGTTCATTATTGTGAAAAGCGTTGTACAGTTTTATTAAGGCCTGCTCTAAACGTTTTGGTGTGTTCATATCAACTCTAATTTAACTCTTTAAATATACAAAATATTGGTTGTACCTTTGCCTAAAATAAGTTCGAGAATGACTTTTCAAGATTTAGATTTATCAAACCCATTACGAAACGCAATAAACGATTTAGGGTTTGAAACACCAACACCAATTCAAGAAGAAGCTTTCCCTGTAGTTCGTTCAGGAAAAGATATCGTTGGAATAGCCCAAACAGGTACAGGTAAAACATTCGCATACGTGTTGCCTATACTTCGTGATTTAAAATTTTCTAAACAAGAAACACCTCGAGTATTAATACTTGTTCCAACTCGAGAGTTAGTAATACAAGTTGTAGATGAAATTGAAAAACTATCAAAATACATCACATTACGTGTATTAGGAGTATATGGTGGAGTAAATTTAAACAGACATAAACAAGCTGTAGTTGAAGGTTGCGATATTATTGTAGCAACACCTGGTAGATTATATGATTTAGCGGTGAGTAGAGTTTTAAAACTAAAAGCAATACAGAAATTAGTAATCGATGAAGTAGATGTAATGTTAGATTTAGGATTTAGATTTCAACTTTTAAATATATTCGATTTACTTCCTGAACGTAGGCAAAATATAATGTTTTCTGCAACAATGACAGAAGACGTAGAAGCATTAATCGACGACTTTTTTATTGCGCCTAAAAAAATAGCTATTGCTGTTAGTGGTACGCCTTTAGATAATATAGAGCAAACATCTTACGATGTCCCAAATTTTTATACTAAAGTAAACTTATTAAATCATTTACTATTCGATAAAAGTGAATACGGAAAAGTGTTAGTCTTTGCTCCCAACAAACGGAACGCAGATAGAATCTTCAATATAGTTGATGAAGAGTTCCCAAACCAAGCATGTGTAATACATTCTAACAAAACACAAAATTACCGTATCCGTTCTATAGAAAACTTTAATAAAGGTAAGCACCGTATTTTAATTGCAACAGATGTAATCGCCCGTGGTTTAGATTTAAAAGAAATCACTCACGTTATTAATTTTAATACCCCACATTATCCTGAAAACTATATGCACAGGATAGGTAGAACTGGTCGTGCAGATCATTTAGGGAAATCTATTCTATTAGCAACTGAGAAAGAAAAAGAAGCTAAAAAAAGAATTGAGGAATTAATGAATTATGAAATTCCTAAACTTGAAATTCCTGAGGTTGTTGAAATCTCTAACGAGTTAACTGAAGAAGAACGCCCTAAAGAAGACAGAGATCAGTCGAGAAATAGAACTTCACAAGATTTTGTTCCTGGACCAGCTTTTCATGAGAAGAAAGATAAAAACAAGAAAGTTAATTTAGGAGGGTCATATAGAAGAGAAATAGCAAAAAAATATAAAAAACCTAAAACTAAAGGAGACAAAAACTTTAATCGCAAGCATAAAAAGAAAAAATAATGCAAACATTAACAGCACAAGAATTACACAATTTAGCAATGAATATTGTTGGAGAAAAACTTCAAGAAATGGGGTATGAGTTTGTTGCTATTAATAGTGAATTGAAAAAGCACCCACAATTTGTTTTGTATAAGAAAGGAGAGCCTACAATTTTCGTTTTAGTTAAAGCAACAAGTAATCTTCAAAACCCAAATGAGTATGATGTTTTATGGATGGAAACATTTAAGGAACATGCTAAAAAACAAGCTGCAAAAGTATGGTTTGCTGGTGTAGGATTAGCAAATGCAGAAAGTGTTGATTTACCTGTTTTTAAAGACCAGCCTTATTATATTGCTTTTGATACCTTTGAAAAGGTATTGAATTGATAAACAGTGTATTGCATTTCATGTTAATTTTTTAACCATTTGTGTCTTTTTTTGAACATTAGACACAAAATAGGAAAAACCCTGATGAAAAAATAAGGCATGAGTAGTATCTTTGCATTGGGATTATTTTAAATTATTAACTATTATGGGGAAATTATTACTTAAGAGGGTTAATAGTTTTATTAAACACTTATTTGTGCGTTTAGCAGAATTCGGAAGTGGTGCAAGCTACGCTTTAAGACACTAAAATTTTTTAAAACTATTAATGGAGAACACTTACTACACAGAACGTAGTAAGTGTTTTTTTATTTTACAAAAATTAAATTTAGTGAGAAATTTACTACAAGAAATTAAAAAATGTAAACTCTGTGAGGAATTTATTATACCGCGACCAGTAGTTACAGCAAGTGAAAAATCAAAGATCATTATCATAGGTCAAGCGCCAGGAACTAAAGTTCATGCTTCAGGTATTCCTTGGGATGATGCAAGTGGAAGGCAATTAAGAAACTGGTTAGGAGTTACTAACGAACAGTTTTACGACACAGATATTTTTGGGATTATTCCTATGGGATTTTGTTATCCTGGTAAGGGGAAATCTGGAGATTTACCACCAAGAAAAGAATGTGCTCCTAAATGGCATCATGAATTGTTTGAGCATATGGATAATATTGAACTTGTCTTGCTAATTGGAATGTATGCACAAAAATATTATTTAAGAGAGAAAGCTAAAAAAACGTTAACAGAGACAGTTAACAATTTTGAAACGTACTTACCAAACTATTTTGTCTTACCACATCCATCACCGAGAAATAGGTTTTGGTTATCGAAAAATAAGTGGTTTGAAAGCCACGTTGTACCATTGTTAAAAGAGAAAGTACATCAAATTATATGAAAAAATTATAAACAAGGACAGCCAAACAGATCTAATGAATTACTAAAATCAATTTGTAATTTATTATTTGTGTAATGAAAAATTTGTCGATAAGGTTCTCTGTTAATTTTAAAAGCCACTAGATCTCTGTAGCCTACATAATAATTTTTATATTTAGCAAATACTTTTAAATGTTGATTATCCTCATGAAAAACACAATCATCCCAAATCATCATATCCATGAAATAATTTCTTTTGAAAGTAGCGCTTTTAAAATTACCAAACTCGAAAGGTATTTTTCTTTTGGATGCTAAAAGAGGTGGGCCATAATGAA
Source organism: Tenacibaculum sp. (assembly GCA_020629275.1). Classification (GTDB taxonomy): domain Bacteria; phylum Bacteroidota; class Bacteroidia; order Flavobacteriales; family Flavobacteriaceae; genus Polaribacter. Next base: position 8,127 of record JAHDDQ010000053.1, read on the forward strand.
AATAATTATTATTAAAAGTAAGAACTACATAGCTTTCGGAGCATTCATCAATATGAAATAAAACATCTTTAACTGTAATCTTTTGCATGCCTTTTTCGAAGTAAACATGAAAAGTTTCACCTACATAATGATTGTAGTCTTTTGTAATTACATGATTCTTATATAGGTTTTCAAAACCCTTAACATGAATTTTTCTAGCATTTGTATCTCCTTCAAAGTACGTATTCTGTTCTTCCAGTGGTATGTTTTTTAGTAAAGCATCATCTTCAACTAAAAGTACAATTCCAGATACATTATCATTAAATTCATAAGCTCCGTAAAGAGCTGAGAATAGTTTGTTTTTATTAAAAATAGAGGTATACATGCCTTCAATTTCTTTTGAAGATTTTAAGTAACCATCGAAAACGTAACTTTTAGAATTACTAACGGAATCATTTTTTATAATTACCCATTTCCCTTTAATTTTTAAACCATTATCATTTACCGATAAAGTTTTAGCTGTGCTTTCTAAAATCGAAACTTCTGAACGATATGGAATTTTAGTTATTTTCTTACCTTTTAAAGAAGGTTGATCTCTTACGGTTAGGCCATTAAGAGCAGTTACATATTTCTTCTCTTGAGCATTAGAAAATGCTAAATAGAATAAGAGTAATATTAAGTTAAACTGCTTCATATATCTTTGTTAGTGAGCCTCTAGCCAATTTTGTCCTACACCCATTTCCACATCTAAAGGTACAACTAGTTTAAAAGCATTTTCCATTTCAGTTTTAATAATAGGCTTTATGCTTTCTAGTTCTTCTTTATGTGCATCAAAAACCAATTCATCATGTACTTGTAACAGCATTTTAGATTTGAAATTCTCTTTTTGGAAACGCTCATGAATATTAATCATGGCTAATTTGATAATATCTGCAGCACTACCTTGAATTGGAGCATTAACCGCATTTCGTTCAGCAGCTCCTCTAACAATAGCATTTCTAGAGTTTATATCTTTTAAGTAACGCTTTCTTCCCAAAACTGTATGAACATAACCATGGTCGCGTGCAAAATCTACTTGTTTAGCCATGTAGCTTTTCAATTTAGGGTACGTTTCGTAGTATGCTTCAATTAGTTCTTTAGCTTCTTTTCGGTTAAGATCGGTTTGATTACTTAATCCAAAAGCAGAAACGCCATAAATAATTCCAAAATTAACGGTTTTAGCATTACTTCTTTGTGCTCTTGTTACTTCTTCAATTGGAACATTAAAAACTTTAGCAGCTGTAGAAGCGTGGATGTCTTCACCTTCTCTAAACGCTTTAATCATTGTTTCCTCTTCGCTTAAAGCAGCTATGATACGTAATTCTATTTGACTGTAATCGGCAGCTAACAATACATAATTTTCATTTTTAGGAATAAAAGCTTTACGTACCTCTTGTCCACGAGTTGTTCGTATCGGGATATTCTGTAAGTTAGGATTGTTAGAGCTTAAACGACCAGTAGCAGCTACAGCTTGTGCATAAACTGTATGTATTCTGTTCGATTTAGGATTAATTTCGTTTGGTAAAGCATCTACGTAAGTACTTTTGAGCTTTTTACATTGTCGGTATTCTAAAATATCTGCAACAATTTTATGTTCTTTTAAATAGGAAAGTACGTCTTCAGCTGTAGAATATTGACCTGTTTTTGTTTTTTTAGGTTTGTCTACTAGTTTTAATTTCTCAAATAGAATAGGTCCTAATTGCTTTGGAGAAGCAATATTAAATTCTTCTCCAGCTTGCTCGTATATTTGTTTTTCTAAGTTTTCTACGTCTTTCAGTAATTCCTTTGAAAAAGAATTTAAAAATTCAGTATTCAGGTTAATGCCTTCAATTTCCATAGCAGATAGTACCGATACTAAAGGAGTTTCAACATTAGCGAACAATTCAGATAATTCTCCAGATTCTAATTCTTTCTCAAAATGCTGTTTCAATTGTAGTGTAATATCAGCATCTTCAACGGCATATTCTGTTTGCAGCTTTATATCAACAGTTCGCATTGAAAGTTGGTTCTTTCCTTTTTTACCTATTAAATCAGTTATAGGAACAGGCTTGTAATTTAAATAAGTTTCGGAAAGTATATCCATATTATGACGCATATCAGGATTAATCAGATAGTGTGCAATCATAGTATCGAATAGGTTTCCTTTTACTTCAATAGTATAGTTGGATAATACTTTTATATCGTATTTAATATTATGTCCGATTTTTTCAATGGATTCGTTTTCGAAAAATAAACGAAACTCTTCAATAATTTGCTGTGTTTCCTTTTGATCTTCAGGGAAAGAAACATAGTAGCCTTTACCAGTTTCCCATGAAAAAGCAATTCCAATAAGTTCAACTTCTAAAGCTTTTAAGCCAGTTGTTTCAGTATCAAAGCAAACAGATTGTTGCATTAATAATTTATCAAGTAATAATTTTCTAGATACAGGAGTATCTACAAGTTGATAAAAATGAGGAGTAGTACCAATAGTTTTATAACCACTACTCGTATCTTCTTGTGTATTTCCTGCACCAGGGATAGCAAAAAGATCAAACTGTCCAGGAGTACTTTTAACTTCTTTAGTAGCTACATTTTCTTTCGATGAAGCTATCGCGAATGTTTTTATAAGGTTATCGGTTAACCTTCTAAATTCAAGTTCATTAAAAATAGCTTTAGTGTCTTCAATATTAGGTTGTTCAAAAATAAGTTTGTCTTGTTCTAATTCAACAGGAACGTCAAGCATTATGGTAGCCAATTTCTTAGAAAGTAAGCCTAATTCTTGATTTGCTGCTACTTTTTCTTTCATTTTACCTTTCAGCTCATGAATATTTTCAAACAAGCCTTCCATAGAACCATATTGGGCAATAAACTTTTTAGCAGTTTTATCACCAACTCCTGGCAGACCAGGAATATTATCTACTGAATCTCCCATCATACCTAAATAATCAATAACTTGCTCAGGTCGTTCAACAGCAAACTTTTGTTGTACTTCTTCAATACCCCATTTCTCATAACCATTTCCCATTCTAGGGGGTTTATACATGAAAATATTTTCAGAGACCAATTGTGCGTAATCTTTATCGGGGGTAACCATGTAGGTTACTAAACCTTCTTTTTCAGCTTTTTTTGCCAGCGTACCAATTATATCATCAGCTTCGTAACCTTCTTTTATTATTGCTGGAATGTTCATTGCTGCTAAAATCTGTTCGATATAGGGTACAGCAATTCTAATAGCCTCAGGTGTTTCAAGCCTGTTAGCTTTGTACTCAGGAAACATTTCATTCCGATCTGTACTTCCGCCTTTATCAAAACAAACAGCTAAATAATCGGGCTTTTCTTTCTTGATAACATCTAATAGTGAATTTGTGAATCCAAGTATTGCCGAAGTATCTAATCCCTTTGAATTAATTCTTGGATTCTTAATAAAAGCATAATATCCTCTAAAAATTAATGCATAAGCATCTAGTAAAAAAAGTCGTTTCTTAGTTGTCATGTATCGATTGAATTGAAGAATGTAAAGCTACAAAATATATAGATTAGTTATAAAAACTTTATTATTTATACCTCTTAAAAATATTTAATTCATTCAAAAAAACGTATTAGAAAGATCGAGTTTAGGTTACGGTTATTCTGAATCAAGAAAAGAGAAGAAGGATTTTTTAATAGTATTTATGGCATAATTTTAGTTATACCGTGGGAGTAATTATTCTTTTAAAAAGCGTGAGATTATTTACAATTGTAATGTAACAAAGTAAATGTTGAAGCTACTTATACAGTAATCATCCAATTTCAAAAATATGAAGTATATCTCAATTTTATTTTCTTGTTTAACAGTACTACTTTTTATATCCTGTTTAACCAATCCTGTAAAAGTTAATGACTTAATAATAGATCCAAATGAATCAATTAAAAGTAAGGTTAAAAAGACCGAAAAATGGTTACAAACCTTACATGATGATAACGTATTTAACGGAGCAGTTTTACTAATCAAAAATGATTCAGTAATACTTAAAAATACTTACGGACATACAAATGCTTCTAGAGAGAAGAAATTAACCGAAAAATCGTCTTTTAGATTGGGGTCTGTTTCTAAGCAATTTACAGCGGCTGCAGTTATGCTTTTGAAGCAGCAAGGAAAACTTGATTTTGATGATTCAATAACTAAATATCTTCCAGAGTTATCGTACAACAAAGTAACAGTTCGTCATCTGCTACAGCATATTTCAGGTATTCCAGATGTGTATTTGACGCTTGCTGAAAAGAATAGAGAAGATGTAGGAGATGTTTTAACAATACAGGAAGTTGTTGGGTTAATCGCTAAAGAGAACCCTGAAGCCAAAGAAGATCCTAATTCAGAATTTATTTATAGCAATACAGGATACGTATTATTAGCAGCTATTATAGAGCGAGTTTCTGGCGATACTTTCGAAGACTTTATGAGAAAAGGATTATTTGAGAAGTTGAAGATGAATACTACACGAGTTTGGAATTTATGTTCGCCAAGCAAAGACTTTGCTACAAAAACAGATTCATTTAAATGCGATGGAGATATTACAATTGAAGTTCCTCCGACTTTCATAGATGGAGTAGCTGGTGATGGAGGCGTATTTGCTTGTATAGACGATTTTATTATTTGGAATTCATTTTGGTATAAGAATGATTTAATTTCTAATGAAATAATGGAAGAGGCATTTAAGAAACCAACACTTAATAACGGCGAAAAAAGTGATTATGGCTTTGGTTGGGCAATAACAAACGAAAACACAGCGTGGCATTTTGGCTCTTGGTTAGGAGCACGAACGTTAATAGTTAGAAATAAAAAGCTGAAAAATTGTATGGTAATACTCGATAATTCGTCTAGTATTAGTGTAAACAAAATGTCAGAAGAAATGATAAACGTTCTAGAGTAGTTCAAAACTGTTTTTAACAGTTTTGCTACACAGAATCAACGTATCTTTGTTCTGACTAAAATATAGAATATGCCTCGTTGGATTTTTCCTTTGTTAATATTAACAACTGTTATTATTGTTTTTGAATTGTATGCTTTTCAAGCAATAAAAACAATTACAAAAAATAAAATAGTTTGGTACACATGGTCAATAATTAGTGTTTTAGCCTACGCTAATTTTTTATATGTTATTCTTACTTCAGACAGAACTTCTGGACAAACACGAGAGTTTCAGTGGGCTTTTGGAATATTACTCCTCGTATTATTGCCTAAATTATTTATCCTTCTTGTTATGTTAGGAGAAGATGTTGTTAGATGGTTTAAAAAGGGAGTTTCTTTTTTATCAAAGGAAGAAACAAAAGCAATAGGAGGAAGAAGAAAATTCATATCGCAATTAGCATTAGGCATAGCAGCCATACCATTTGCCAGTGTTTTATATGGAATTTTTAAAGGAAGGTATAACTACAAAGTTTTAAAATATCAATTGTCCTTTGAAGATTTACCAGAAGCTTTCGATGGTTTTAAGATTACTCAGATTACAGATATTCATTCTGGAAGTTTTGATAATGAAAAAAAGATTCAATACGGAGTAGATCTTATTAATGAACAAGAATCAGATGTAATTCTTTTTACTGGAGACATTGTGAATAATTTTGCACATGAAATGAATGATTGGATTCCAATGTTTTCAAAATTAAAAGCTAAGTCAGGTAAATATTCGATTTTAGGAAATCATGATTATGGAGACTACTCCCAATGGAAATCTAAAGAGGATAAAAAGAAGAACTTTGAAGACATAAAGAATATTCATCCACAAATTGGTTTCGATTTACTATTAAATGAAAATAGATATCTTGAAAAAGACGGACAAAAAATAGCTTTAGTAGGTGTTGAAAATTGGGGTAAAGGCTTTAATAAAGCAGGAGACTTAAAAAAAGCATCTGAAGGAATCGATAAAAATGATTTTAAAATCTTACTAAGTCATGACCCGAGTCACTGGGAATATAAAGTAAAAGAAGACGATTTCAATTATCATTTAACGTTAAGTGGACATACACATGGATTACAGTTTGGTATTGAAATCCCTGGTTTTTTTAGATGGAGTCCATCACAATATGTATATAAACAATGGGCAGGATTATATACGGAATTTGGAAGGTATATAAATGTGAATAGAGGATTTGGTTATCATGCTTTTCCTGGTAGAATTGGTATTTGGCCAGAAATTACTGTAATAGAGTTAAAAAAAGCCTAATAGGTCATGTTTTTGAGTACCGAATAGCAATTACTTAATAAAAAAATAGTAATTTTAAGCAGTATTACGGGAAAAAAATAAAAAAATGACAAAGTTTGGCGAAATCATTAGTGTTGACAAACCTGTATTGATTGATTTTTACTTCGACTGGGAAGATGCTGAAAACAGTATAGAAACACTACGAGACGTTGCCGCTGCTCTTGGTGACAGAGCAAAGGTAATTAAGATAGATATCAAGAAGAATGAAGTTTTAGCTAGTGCACTCCGTGTGAAAGGAAATCCTACTTTTATGATTTATAAAAAAGGGGAGATGGTTTGGAGACAAACTGGCAATCAAGATGCCAATACTTTAATTGGTTTAGTGCAACAGTACATTTAATGTATCTAAACTATTTTTACTTCTAACTAATTTTAGCTACTTTCTGTGTAGCATATAAATTTTCTTTCAATTTTAAATATTCATTAAAAATTAGATGTAAATTTTCATTATAGCTTACCAACGAATTTTGTTTGGATTTTTCATAGTATTTAATAATAGTTTTTGAAGCTTCATTAGCTGTGTAAACAGCATTTGAAATACCATGAGAAGCAATTGGATCAAAGGAAATAGCAGCATCTCCAATGGCTATCCAGTTTTTACCAGAAGTTTTAGAAACTATTGATGAATTGGCTTGTTTTCCTATAACTTTAAAAACTCCATTTTCAGGAAGATAATGCCTTAGCATTATTGTTTCAGAAAGAATATTTTTCCAATTTGAAAAGCAATTTAAAATTCTTTTTAGCTTACTGTTTTTTGAAGTATACAAGGTTAAAATTTGAGTAGTCTCATTTAAATTCGAAATGGTTCCCCAGCCATCGTAAAATGATTCAGTAAGGAATCCATATTTAAGATGAGGTCCATTCTTGGGTAAATAACAAATAAAGGCAAGTGTATCATCATGTGTAGTTGAAGGTATTCCTAAACTAGAAATAACAGCTCTATTTCTTCCTGTTGCGTCTATAATAAAATCACTTTCAATATAATTTTCAGAAAGATCCTTTTCTTTGAAGTTTGTTAAGACTTTTGTTGTTCCTAATTTTATATTAGCATTATTCTTTTGTTGAATAATTTTAGGAGAAAGCTTTTCCAAACAATTGATGAGCTGCTGTTTGTTGAGCTTTAATCCGTACTTGTAAGGATTCATGGTAAAAAAGTTCTCTTCAATAATTTCCTTAGTATTCCATATAGATTGATATCCATAAGTTTTAGTACTATTAGCTTCGAAATAGTGTAGTACATCAAGCTCTTCTAATAATTTTAGTGTAGAAGGAGGTAAAGTTTCAGCTAAAATTAAAGGCTTTTTCTTAGTCTCTCGGTTTAGTATGATTGATGATATTCCATTTCTTTCTAGTAGAATACTTAATAGAAGTCCTGAGACTCCTTTTCCTATGATAAGGACATTAGTTTTAAGAGTCTCAGGCTTCATAATTATTTAAATACTAAGTAAAAGTTAGAAGAAGATTGTGATCCTCCACATTTATCAATATAATTAACTTCAATAGTAACAAATGAATTTAATAAATCATTTAATTCAGCCGTAATATTTATAGGCGCTTGTGGAGTTATTTGTCCACTGCAGTTGTTACTGAAATCAAATTTAAAAATAGATTTTCCATTCACTTTCATTTCAAAAACATCATCAACATAAATATCACCAGTACCATCGGGTTTAGAAGCTAGATAAACAGCCTTATTGTTTGGTAGCCAAACCATGTCTCTTACGTTACTATAAAAAACACTTGGCGGATTTAAAATTACCGGAACAGCAGTAATGGCTTTACCTAAGAAAACTGAATTTTTATTTTTAACATTCTTACTTTCAGCAGCAACATACACGGTTTCAGGTATTCCATTAACATGAGCTTTTCTTCCAGCAACAACACCAACATCTTTCCATTTATAAACCATGTTTATAAGTCCGTTAAGATACCCTCCTTCTGCATGATAACCTACATATCCTGTATCTGTAGTCATTAACCAAGGAACTCTATTTGCGTATAAATATTGGACAGTTTCAGGTTTTAATTCTTGATTTCTCATAGCAACCAAACTTTCTTCTGTTAAAACATCAACAGGTAAGTTTGCTGCCCACCATGCAGGAATTGGATATTGTGTATCCATAAAAACTTTCTGACAACTTCCAGCATCAGATTGCCAAGGAATACCCATCCACTTTGTTAAATCTCCTGGAGTATTTTTCCATAACCAACTATTTGCACTAGAAGGATTTATTGAGGCTTTAATATCATCTGAGTTCATTTGAAACCCGAAATCTTTATAAAAAATTTCAGATTGTTCTTGTGCAGAAGCTGAGGCAATTCTTACTTCGCGCAATCCAAAAAATGAGTTTCCTTTTGTAATTTCTGGGAAAGTTAACGTGTTTTCAGCATACATTTGAGAATGTCGCATTGGCCATGTTAACTCAACTCCCGGATGAAATCCGCCACCATACAACGTTTCTAAAACAGCTCTTGTCATTAGCAAAGCACTTTTAGAGTCGTCTTTAGCGGCTTCTAAATATTGATTTTGATAATGTTTGCCCAAAGCTTTCATAGATGAGAAGTCACCTTCCAAACTCTTAAAATCACCATTTCTCCATTTAGTTAATTCTTTATATAAAATAGGGGGTATAGCAAACCATTGAGCTGGACTTCCAGGGTAGTTGATACCATCTCCAGGATAAAAAGGGAATTTCAATTCCTCTGTACCGCTTCCTATATTAGTAATGTCTGTTTTACTTTTACTAGCTATTACAGGTTCATTATTGTAATTGTATAACGGATCTCTAAATAGGCTAAATATTTTATTACGTATAGGTTGTGCTTCTTCAGAATTGCTGTAAAGCAATTTGAATTCATCTTCAGATAATTCATCTATAACTTCTCTAAATGATGGAGATAAAAAGTCACTTAAATTTACCCATTGCATTCTGTATAATCTGTGAATTACTGGAAAAATTAAACTAAAATCTGTAGGATATTCTTCATTAACCGTACCACAAATAAGATCGTACATTGTGGCTAAGGGTTGAATTTGCGGAGCATAATCTGGCGGAGCAGTTGCTATCCAAGCAGATGAATCAGCGTCGTTAAGTTCGTAAGTTTTATCATTTACGGTAACTTTTGCTGTAACTTTTCCATCACAAATATCATCATACCAATTAGAATTATCTGCAAAATCAGTATTTAAATCAGAAGGGTTTAAAGAAGCTGATACACCATCACCAGGGTAAAAAATAAGACTTCCTTCATCGTACTCAACAGATCCTAAATTAACACTTCTAGAAGTGGTGTTCATGGCTAAAGCAATTTTACTTTCGCTTTCACCTGATAAAGGAAAAGGAAATTGACCTCCTATTTTCTGATGATTGTTAGCGCTTGAAACAGTTACAGGTTTTGGGCTATTAATTAACTCTCTTCTATAATTATGATCTTTGTTATTAATTAACTTATTGTTAAGTACGTTCGGATTTCTTCTTGATGTACTAATTCCTGGCGCGATATTTTCAGTATAAAACTGAGGACTGATGTTTGGGTTTTGTGTGCCCACTGATAAATCTAAACTATTGTTGAAATCGTACCAAAAGGGTTTTTTATTAGCTACTTCAACTGTCCATTCAATATCACAATTTGCAGGATTTAATTTTCTAATAGGTTTACCACTATCGTCACATTCATAAATATAGAATCTTTGCGCTTGTTTTTTTAGAGCACCATTTTCTGTGTAAAATTCAAGATTTTCTTCATATAAATTAGCCCAAGGTATTTCAGGACTAAATACAACATCTTCTTTTTTAGCTGGACCATTACCTAATCTGGCAAATCCAATTGATGGATATATGCGTAGTTTCATATTCTAGTTGGTTAAGATTTAATTTTATTATACTCCAACTAAAATTATAGAGAATTATACTTCAATAATAAAAGAAAGTCACGAAAGTATCTTTTTTTAGCACAAACGTACTTTCTTCAAGTAGACAAAAAAAGGCTGCATTTTAAGCAGCCTTTTTTTTATGGTTTTATAGAATCTAAAAGTTGTAAACCTTCAGTATCGTTAGGTTCAGGATCTGGCATTAAATCTTTGAATAATTTGATTTTATCAAAAAAGGCTTCTTCTAAAGATTTTACATAATCTTTGTCTTTATCGAACTCCATAACTTGACTAATTACATTTCTATATAAGTATAAACTAGTATCTAAATCATCAATTATATAGTCAATATTTTCATAGGTGCTATAATGATCTATTTGCTGTTGAAATATTTTAATTAAAGTTTCAGCAGTTTGTCTGGCTGTTTCTTTGTCACCAATTCTGTAGTACAATTCAGGATACCCTAAAGATATGCTGTAGTGACCAAAATCTTCAATAGGCATTTTATGAAGTGATAAATCTAACACATCTTTTGCATTAACAGAATCTCCCTTTATCAAAAACTCTTCCGATAATCTCATTAAGTTATTTCGTAGTGAAATTGCATTTCTTTTACTTTGCTCATCCAAGTAAATTTCACCATTATTTATTGTTTTCCAATCCCATTTTTTAACGTTTTTATACATCTTTTCAGGATCAATACGTCCCATATCAAACATTGATTTTTCATCTAGAGGCGTTTTTATAGGGACTAGTTTGTAAGACATTCCATCTAATTGTAAATAGTCTTTTAACCATATATATTCTTCTGCTGCATTTGCGCCCCCTGTAAAATATATAGGTCTTTTCCAGTCAAAATTATTTAGGATATCTAACATTAAAATTCGATTTTTAGTAATGACTCTATCAATTGTTATATCGATGTAATCTACTATCTTATCAGCGTCTTTGGCATCTACAATACCATATTTAAGAGCGTTTGATTTGTTTACAGGAATTCGAATTCTTTTTGTAGGATAAGTCTTCTCTTTTAAACCGTTCTCAGTTTCGATATAAGTAGCATCATTATCACTACCTATCCATTGCATAAAATTATTTAATGAGAGTAAGGAATCTTTTAATTGTGGAATAGGAACATGGTAAGCTACATCTAGAGTTCCATATTTGTATTGACTGTGCTTAAGTTTTGAAGGAATAGGATCAGCTTCATAAGTCTTCTTCTTCATTTGATCAATATACCAATCTGTTGCGAATAAACTTGTATTAATAACTTTAATATCTCGTCTAACACCTTCTATTTGCTGCATGTACCACAATGGAAAAGTATCATTATCACCAATAGTAAATATAATGGCATTTTCATCACAGCTCTCCAAGTAAGTTTGAGCATTCAATTGCGCAACGTATCTATCTGATCGATCGTGATCGTCCCAGTTTTGGAAGCCCATTAGTATTGGTACACATAATAAAGAAATTACACTTATGGCAATAGCCACAATTTGTTTTTGAGCATTTGATTTGAAATATTCATATAATGCTAAGACTCCAAATCCAATCCATATAGCAAATACATAAAAGGAGCCAACTACAGCATAATCTCTTTCACGAGGTTCAAAAGGTTTTGGGTTTGTATAAAATATTATAGCAAAACCAGTAAAAGCAAAAAATAAAGCTAGTACGTACCAGATATTTTTATCATTTTTCAGATGATAAAGTAAACCGAGCAAGCCAAGGATTAAAGGAAAAAAGAAATATGTATTTCGCCCTTTATTGTGTTTTATTTCGTCAGGCAACTTTTCTTGAGACCCTAGTCTTATTTCATCAATAAATTTTATACCGCTAAGCCAGTTTCCATTGTTATCTAAATGGCCTTGAACATCATTTTGTCGCCCTACAAAGTTCCACATAAAATACCTACCATACATATAACCAAACTGGTAGCTGATCATAAATTTCATGTTTTCTATAAATGTTGGCCTTCTGGTACTTCGTAGAGGAATACCAGCGATTTGCTTGTAGTATTGTTCTGCACCTGGGTCTACCATTCTAGGAATAAAACCCTTGTGTTTGTCAGACCATTTAGGTAAAACGTTTTCATAAGTATTTACAATTTCATATTTACCATTAATCTTTTCATACTTAGGTTTATCATCTCTGTAATCATTAACAATATCACCGTATTCATCTCTGTAAGACTCTTGCTCTTTCTTATATGCGAAAGAGTAATACTTATCATAAAAAACATTAGCATCTCCATATTGTTCACGATTATAGTAAGCCAATAGTTCTCTTGCGCTTGAAGGATTATTTTCGTTAATGATTGTATCAGCATTAGCTCTAATCGGTAACATTAACCAAGTTGAAAAGCCAATAACCATAAATAACACAGATAATACTACAGTGTTTCCAACTATTAAATTTTTCTTTCGTGTATAACTTAGACCAAAGAAAAATAAGCCAATTAGTAAAAGACCAGCGATTATAGTACCAGAGTTATAAGGTAGTCCAATAGTGTTTATAAAGAATAATTCAGAAACACTAAAGAATTTAAGTGTAAAAGGGAATAAAAATTTGAAAACAAATGCTAGCAATAAAATAGAAACTACGGTCGCAATTACAGTCGACTTTAGCGTGGTGTTTTTAAATTTCTTGAAATAATAAAGCATAACAATTGCTGGAATAACAAGTAAGGACAGTATATGTACTCCAAAAGACAAACCAACAACATAACTTATAAGTAATAACCATTTATCTCCTCTAGCTGTGTCAATTTCATTTTCCCATCGTAAACCAAGCCAAAATAATAAAGCCATTAAGAAAGACGACATAGCATATACCTCCCCCTCAACAGCACTAAACCAAAAACTATCTGAAAATGTGTATGCAAGTGATCCAACCAAGCCAGCGCCCAGTACAGCTATTTTACCTCCAAAATCAAAATCTTTTTGTTTAAATAGAATTCGTTTTCCTAAGTTAGTTATGGTCCAAAACATAAAAAGGATAGTAAAAGCACTAGCTAAACCAGACATAAAATTAACCATCATAGCCCACTGACTTGGGTCGTTCGAGAACATTGCAAAGAAAGCACCTAACATTTGAAATAATGGAGCTCCTGGTGGATGACCTACTTCTAAATTTACAGCTGTGGAAATATACTCTCCACAATCCCATGAACTTACAGTAGGTTCTAATGTAAGTGTGTAAGTTATTAATGCAATACCGAATGAAACCCATCCTAAAATAACGTTCCATTTTTTGTAGCTAAAGTCTTTCATAATTCAGTTAAAACAATGCGAATGTACTAAATTTTTTATGTTATAATTAAAGTGTTTCGAGTCAATACTTTGACAAGTAAACAAAAGTATAAGTTTGCTTAATGGTTAAAGAGTAGAAGGCATATAAAATTCTGTTAAAAGAAAAAAAAAGAAAAAAAAAGAAAAAAAGTTTGTTTGTTTTAGAGAAAGTTCTAAATTTGCATCCGCAATTAAGGCACTGGCCTATGGTGTAATGGTAACACACCGGTTTTTGGTACCGATATTCAAGGTTCG
>JAHDDQ010000054.1 GCA_020629275.1 Tenacibaculum sp.
TTTTAATCCTTATTGTGGCAATATACAATCCTTGCAAGAATGGATGACATGTATGCCAACTCAATATGAAGTGTGCATAGATAGCTGCATAGACTGGCGATTTTATTTTGATTATGAAGGTGCATTTAATATTGATCTTTATACCCTTGCAATAGTAACTTATTCAGATGGATCAACATCAACATTTGACGGATCACCAATAACTCATGTAGGTAGTCCTAGTGTATATGTTTTTGATACTAGCCCTGGTAATATTCCTGTTTCTGGCGGTTTGAACATACAGCAAATAGAATGGCGATTAATAGCTGATATTGATGGGCTTACAGAAATAAATATATCCAATCCTAGGACAATGGTGGTTTCTTATAAAGACCTATGTTGTGATTGCCACATTAATTTTATGTTTACTGGACCTACTGGAAACAATGACACCATAGTTGCATCATGTGAAATAACCACTAGCCTATCATATGAAAACTTTACTAAGTGTGAACCCGAAAAGTGTGGAGATAATCTTTCTGGAATACAGGAGTTACTAAATAAAGAAACAGTAACGCACTCTGTTATATTTTATGATGTTGGTGAGATTGGAGAGGAATATATTAGAAAGTTTTACAGATCACCAAATAAATACATGATTGACCCTGATGATGGTAAAATATATCGAGTCATACCTATTTCTACGGAGTATGATATATTTACTAATGGGTCAAAAGTAAATAGCCTATTTGAATACAAACTGTCTAACGCAATAAATGTCCAAACAAACTAGATTATTTGTTTTAGGAAACTAAAAAACTAAATTTTATGTTTTAAATATAGATTCTATTTAACATAATAAATTAAAGTTATGGTTTCTGCAAAAGATTTTATTTCGACCCAAAAGCTGCAAAAAGCATCTGGAATAATAAAAAGAAAAAAGCGTGAACAGGAGATTCAAAAGGCTTTTGTTAAGTTAATGAAACTTCACCAGCGCACTAAAAGAATTATGTTTTATTCTATTCCAAACGAAGGGGCAGGTTTTATTCCAGATCAAAAAATGAAGGTGATGGTTATCGCTACATTAAAAGAAATGGGTTTAAGACCAGGGGCATCAGATATATGCATTCCAATAGCCAGAAGTGGTTACAGTGCTTTATATATCGAGTTTAAGTCTGATAAGGACAAAAAGCGAAATATAAAAGCTGGTGTGATGTCCAAATATCAAATTGAATTTAAAGAAAAAATGACTGCACAAGGCAACAAAATGGTTGAGTTTGATAATGCTGAAATAGCATTAGAATATGTAATAAAGTACCTCAACGGTGCTGTAAATTAAATTAAAAATGTCGGAATTGCTAATTGTTATTATTTATGCTTGCTTAGTTATCATTGGATTTCAAGCAGTAACTAGACCAGATCATCTTCTTAGTTTTTTAGGAGTTTATCTTAAAGAAAAACACGTTCTTAGAGATTTAAATAAAGAGTTGGACAAAAGAAGATTAGATTGGTTTGAAAAAATGCAGCGATCTATTAAGCATGGAGAGACTGATTTAAATGATTACTATGATTTTTCAAAAAAGAAAGAATTGATAAAGTCATTAAGATTGCTAGTTGAATCCGAAAAAATCCAAGAACAAAGTAATGATCTTTTAAAACGTTACAATAAAAAAAACAAGTCTTGGTGGTGGAGAATATTAAAGCCGATTTCAAAGCCGATTTCAGAGTGCATTATTTGTATGGCAAACCCTTTTACTTGGGGTGGTTTATTTGTCTTTGGACACTTCACAAAAGTGTTGTATTTTGAGTTTAATATTTATGGGTTTGAATTTCCACCAATATTGTTATTTACTTCTTTTTTAGCAATCGCAGGACTTAATTTTATAGTTGGAACATTTTTAGCAAAAAAAACTGATATATCTCCAATAGTGCAATCGATGGATTCTATGCCTATTATAATTAGTAAATTATTAGGTGATAAGATAGATGAGGTTATAGAAGAGTATTTTATAGAAGAAGAAGGCGATATTTAGTAAGCTGCATAATTGATGAATAATTGTTATATTGCGACAAAGTTCTTGGAATATGCCTATCCTCGGTCGGTTTGATTATTGACCTAGGGTATTCCAAAAATGGCAAAATATGTCCAATACATCAATAATCATCCAAGCCGATTTTACTAAAAATCCTGAACTCAAAAAGTATTGTGACGATCAGGGTAAATTATCTATACCCATACCACAAAGCACACCAGTCCCTATATCTAAGGTCACAGAGGAGCTTTCAGTCCTTGAAAGCATTATAGCCGATTATAGTCGAACAATAACATTACAAGCCGATAAAAAAGTATTATCAATTCTCCAAAACGTACATTATGAAAAGATAAAGTCTAATATTAAATCCTATAGAGGCTACTTAGAAGTCAATGGGATGGTTATGCTGATAGGAGAAGTGAATGCAAGTGGCATTTCTGAAAGAATAGATTGTGGCATTACCAACATAGATATACAATTATTATCGTCTCATGCACTTTGGAAACGACAAGCTAAATCAACTCGTATATGTGATATATTATCAGGTATAACCTATGAGTTTACCGAATCATTTTTGAGAGACAATTGGGCTAATAATTATATTTATGAAGATGGTTCTTTTCCTGCTTACTTTCCTTTAGTGAATTATGGAAAGTGGCACGTTTCAAATCCAACCAATTATACTGTCGTAGTAGAAGATTTTAGACCTTGGGTTTCGCCATACCATATTTTAGTAGAAGGATTTTGCCAGCTAGGTTGGCAGATTAAAAGTAGGTTTATCAATGAGGAGTATTTTCGTAGGCAATGGATGTATTTGAACTCCGAGGAATATGGATCAAGCCTTACGGGGTTTCTAATAGGGGAATTTGAAGCTGAAGGTTCTGGAACAACGAGTAACTTGAATTCTGATACCAATTTTAAAAACATGAGCTTCCCTAATGAGTCGTTTGATAATGGTGATTGTTTTAATGGATTGTCGATAGAGAATAAAGGATTAGTGACAGTAAGTTATTGCTTTCAGTATGACATAGAAATATGTAATATTGAAAATGATTTTATGGTAGTAGAGAATGCTATTACAATTTATGACGAAAACAATGTAATATCTGGAACCGTCATAGTCAACTCTGGATCAAGTATACCTCCTGGTGAGTGTATTCAGTTAACTGGACAAACAAATTATGAGTTGCCAGCAGGACATTCTGCTTCTTTTTCTCAAAGAGTAAGAAGCGTACCAATAAACGCTGGTGCAAATACAGCATTCTATGAAGGTACACTAAAAAATGTAAGAAAGGGAAATACGATTGTAGAAGGGGATATAGTAGATTTAGGTCAGTTAATAGACTGCTCGTATTCATTGTATGATATGCTTGAAGGATTGACACATATGTTTGGTTGGAACTTCAAAACTGATCCTATTAATAGATGTATATTCATAGAGCCACTACCCGATTACTTGCTATGGGATGGAAAGAAAAGAAAAGGCTTTATGAAAAACAAAAACAAAGCTTTGGATTGGTCTAAAAAATTAGATTTATGTAGTGAAATACAATCTGAAATATCTCCCATTGAAGTAGATGAGTGTTATACATTAAGGTTTAAAGAGGATAGTAATGATGCGTTTGTTGAAGCATTATCCTTGACACAACCATTGCATTCTAAAAAAATAACTACAGGATCGAATAATGGTGAAAATACAGACTTAGATAATCCCTTTTTTGCTCCAACGGCTTCACAGAATGATCTAACTATTGCCGATGACACCTTCGAGCCTTTTGTGGGCCCCTATATACCGCATATGTGGGATGATGAACCAGAGGAAGGCGAAACCTTGCCTGATCGTGGATATAAATTTTGTCCTAGAATTGTATATGCCTTTGGCAATATAAGTAATTACGAAAACATAGACCTTTCTGGAAGGATTGGTGCATGGAAGTTTCAAGGATCACCTGGTGAAAGTGTATATCCTTTTGTTGCTCAAATATATGACGGTTCTTTTTTTGATGGTAACCAAATACAACCTAAAAATCTTATTAATAATGTATATGGTGACAATAGGCTTTCTTCAAACAATATTGATTTAAGTAATTTCAGCAATGGTAAGATATTAGATATTTCGGATAACATTCCTAAAAATGCTATGTTTTGCCTTACCTTATCTGATATTAAATCATTTTGTCCTCAAACATTCGTTTTGCTTGATTCTGAATGTCTTCCAGCTAATGTAGGTGGCTATTACAGAGTTTTAGAAATTCAAGAAAGTATTGTCAACCAACCAGGCGGATTAACTCCAGTGTCAATAACCAAGTGCTTGCCTTTAAATACTTGCCTGACAAACGGTGAATGTTTAAACGAGCCAAATATTTCATATAGGTTTAATGCCGATGGATGTCTAGTACTAGAAAATACAGGATCTGTTTTTAATGTGAACTCCGATGAAACTTTATACTCTCTAAACGGAGGTGGCTCATTCAGTTTATACACCGATCCAATATGCAATATAAATGTTCAAGAAGTAATTGTTGTTAGAAATGTAACATACGTAGACGGATGCCCTGATAGTAATATATTTATAAATATAAACATACCCTAATGGCACAAGAAATATTAATATTTAAACTATTACTTGATGCCAAATCGCCTATTGAAAATATAGACGAATTACAGGATCGGGTAAAGTTATTAAGGGCTGCATTAAAGCAAACCCCAGACCAAGGAAGTGAAGCGTTTGAAGTCTTAGCTTCAGTACTTTCTGATAAGGTTGGTATTTCTATTGATGAAGCCAAAAAGAAGCTAGTACAACTAACCGATTCCGCTAAAAAAGAGGTTCAAGAGG
Source organism: Tenacibaculum sp. (assembly GCA_020629275.1). Classification (GTDB taxonomy): domain Bacteria; phylum Bacteroidota; class Bacteroidia; order Flavobacteriales; family Flavobacteriaceae; genus Polaribacter. Next base: position 4,849 of record JAHDDQ010000054.1, read on the forward strand.
GTACTCAAACTATAAATGAATTCAACAGGAGTTTAAGACAAGTTGAACCAGCATCAAACAGTATTGGAGAGCTTGAAAATCAGTTGAAAACTGCACGGGCTAGTATGAAGTTATTGGATCGTGGAACTCAAGAGTTTGTCGATTCTTTTAACGAAGTCAAAGAATTAGAGGGACAGCTACGTACATTGAAGCGTGGAGGGATTGATCCAGCCGAGGGCAGTATTAATGCACTTAGATTAGAGTCGGGAAAACTAGCAAGGGAACTAGATAATATTAATGCTGAAACAGATGAATTCACAAGAAAGGCTAGGGATTTAAAGCAAGTAAACGATAGGATAAACGAGCTTACGCAATCATCTGGTCGGTTTGGAGATAATATTGGAAACTACAAATCAGCATTTGATGGATTGGACTCCGTGTTTGGTCAGCTTGGCGGAAACTTATCTGGATCGTTTGGGCAAATATCAAATTTACTTGGAAGTGCTGCTGCTGGCCCAGCAGGGATAGCCGTCGCAGTTGGTACAGCAGCGGTCGCTATTGGCGGTTATGTGAATGACATAGTTCAAGAATTTGTGAAACTTGAAGGAGAGGTCAGTAGAGTTACTGGTGCTACTGGTGATGAACTGAATAACTTCACCTCTCGAATACAAGCTATCGCCACAACATTTGGTGAAGACTTCGATCAAATACTTTTATCTGCACAGAACGTAAGCAATGAACTTGGAATAACCTTTACCGAATCGCTTGATTTGATTGAAAAAGGATTTCTTTCTGGTGCAAACGCTAATGGTGAATTTTTAGACGGATTACGAGAATATACCACCTTCGCACGAGAAGCGAATGCGAGTGGAGAGCAGCTTGTTGAAACTCTTATACTTCAAGCACAACAGGGCGGTTTCTCGGATAAGTTTATTGACTCCTTAAAAGAAGCTACTGAAAGAATAGGTCGTCTTGAAAAGAATACTGTTGATAGTCTTGAAGCTATTGGATTAAATGTAGGAGATATACAATCGGGTCTTGAAGACGGTACAATAGATATTATTGATGTTGTACAGCAAGCTAGTCAAGCTATATCTCAACTTCCCGAAGGATCAGTTCAAGCATCAAAAGCCATTGAGAATATTTTTGGAACTCCTGGTATTGACGCTGGTCGCCAATTAGTAGAGCAATTTCAAAACATTAACGGTGAGCTTGATGATTATGTAGATCAGAATAATAGGCTTACTCAAGCACAGCAAAGACAACTTGAAGCAGAAACAGCCTCTAACTTAGCAAAAGCAGAGTTGGAAGATCGTTTAGGGAATCTTAGCAACTCCTTTTCAAATGTCGGCACAAACATAGAGACCTTTTTTATACGATTCTTGAACGGTGCTATTGATATTGGAATAGCATTTTATGATCGAGCATTACAACCAATAGTAACAGGGCTGTCGGATTTGTTTTCAGCACTTGGAGATACGGCTACTGCAATAGGTATATTTAACGAAGAAGGTAATTTATCCAAGGAAGTAATATCTGTCTTAGGTTTTGCATTTGAGGTAGCTTCTACTCCAATCCGTGCAACATTCACAGCAATATCTGCAATCGTTCAAGGAATCAGAAATGCTGTTTCTGCTACTAGGGATTTTTTAAACCTAACCGACGAAGTAAGCGCACAAGAAGCTGCAATAGAAGCCGAACGGCAACGTGCAGCCGAACAGCAAAGACAAGGGTTTGAAGCAGCTAGACGAGCAGATGACGAAAGAAGGTCACAAGAAGCTGCTGCTGCTGAAGCTGCTATACAAGCAGAAAAAGAAAAAAATGAGCGATTGGCTGCCGAAAGAGCCAAGGCAATAGAACAAAGGGAAAGGGATGAAAAGGCAGCTGCATCTAAAAGAAAATCAGAAGCAGCAAAACTTGAAAAAGAACTAGAAGCTGCTAGGGAGCAGCAAATAAAAGATGAGGCTAAAGCTGCTGAAAATCTGTCTTTATTAAGAGCTTCTTTAAATTCCGATCAAGTTGAAAAGGATATTGCGCTGGCAAAATTGAACGCAGATAAAAAGATTGCAGCTTTAATTGGCAGCGAACAACAAATAGCTGAACAAGAGATTTTAATAAAAAGACAACTTAGTTTAGAGGTTTCTAAAATAGAGCAAGAAGCTGCTGAAAGGCAGGAAGCATTGTTTGAAAAATCTATTAGAGACCGAATAGACTCAATTGAACTTTCTTTTGAAAGGGAAAAAGCAGCTTTACAAAGTCAATTGGTTGAGAGACTTCAATTGATAACAGGTACAGATAAGGCAGCTAACGATGAAAGATTAAGACTGCAAGCTGAATTTGAACTAAAAATAGCTGAAGCTGAAATATCTGCTCAAGAACAAAAAGTAGCTGCTCTCCAAGAAGGTTCTGCTGATTATCTTGCAGCACAACAAGAGTTAAATGACTTAGTACTAGAAGCTAATCTCGAAGCATACGAGAAAGATAAAGAAGCTGCTATAAAAGCAGAAGAAGAAAAACTAGAAAAGCGAAAGGAGTTATCAGACTTAGCAATTGAAGCAGCTACAGAGTTATCGAACAACTTACTAAGTGTTGCAGTTGCAAGAAGTGAAGCAGAAACCGCTGCTCGTTTAACAGAACTCGAAGAAAGGCGAGAAGATGAACTAGAAAGTTTTGAGGGTACAGAAGAGGAACGTTTGGCAATTGAAGAGAGGTATAATGAGGAGCGTTTAGCAATCGAAGAAGAAGCCTTTGAGCAACAACAGAAATTTGCTAGGCTACAAGCAATCATAAATGGTGCTCTTGCTATCACCAAGATACTTGCAGAAACACCTAAATTCGATTTTGGTATTGCAACTGCTATACAGATTGGTTTGGCAGCAGTGACTACAGCTGCACAATTAGCTGTAATAAATGCACAAAGTTTTGGATTAGGTGGTCTTTTTGACTTAATCAGCAATTCGAATAATTTTGGAAATCATAGGTCGGATTCAAGTAACAGAAACATACCTTCACACGGACGTGGATCATTTCTTTCCAGAGGTGTACCACATTCGAATAATGGTGGTATGCCAGTCATTGATCCTATAACTGGAACAATACAAGCTTTTGTTGAAAGGTATGAAGCGATTATGAATAAGAGAACTACGTCAAAATATTATGACACACTTTCTCTAATGAATCAAGACGGTGGCGGTGTACAGTTTCCTGGTACTCCAAAACTTACTTCTCAAAATAGATATATATTAGATGAGTTAAAGACTGGTAGAAGTTTTGGATTAGGTGGAGGTATTGGGTTTCAATATGGTGTAAATCCATCTGCTATAAATTATTACGAAAATGGGATAAATGACATTGGGCCTTCTCAAGACACGTCGCTTCCTATACTAAATGAACTATCTAAGCTAAATAAAAATATAACACAACTAGCCCAAAGACCAATACCTATTGAAGATATTAAAAGGTCATCAGATAGATCTAATCAAGACAGAATAAATGCTTCCAACTAATGAAAAAAATTATAGTCGAAAAATCTCCAGAGGAAAATGTGATATCATTTTTTGATAAATATCTTGGTTCTAGCGAATACAGCAAGGAAAGTGTACTAGATATTTTGAGAATGCTAATACGTGTACTACCCGTTAGTAAGAAAAAGCAAATCTTTGAAAAGCTAATGAGGTGTCAGTTCTATGATGAAAAAATACAAATACATCAAAGGAGTACAGTGAGGCATAGTATGCAGCATAAATTTAGTTTGTCAAAAGAACAAGCAAATTTAAATTGTAAATTGTGTGAAAAAATTGCAAATCTAAATATAGAGTAATCCTAAATAAATTAAAAGGCTTCTTTTTTTTCAATACACTATAACGATTTTCAACGCTTTAAAATCCTATTTATATTTAATATCATTGTAATGCTTTTATTAGTTGCAATAAATTTGATATGGATATTAGGACAGAAATTTTTAATGCTTGGTGTATTCATCCTTCAGCCGTCAAGGGCTGGATGCCAACTATAGTAAATTCTTTACTTGGTACAGATGCACTAGCACAAAATTCTGTTAGTAATTTCTCGGAGTTAAGAAAAATGTACCGAGAACAATCCGCTCCAAAATTATTTCAATTCAATTCTGCCAACCATTCCCCATATGAGTGCGACAATGATTCTTACAAGAATACAGTTAGCAATGCTCCACCAAACTCATTAGCAGTAATTACTGTATCCGGTCCTATTGTAAAGGAAAGTCAATATTGTGGTCCAAAAGGTACTGCTGAGACAGTGCGAGAATTAAAACAGGCTGGTAATAATCCGAATATAGTTGGAGTACTTTTTAAAGTAAATTCTCCTGGTGGATCAGTATCTGGTACAGAGATTCTTTCAAACACAGTTCGTGATTTTGAATCTAACCACAATAAACCATTGATAGGGTATATTGATGATATGTCATGTAGTGCAGGTTACTGGATAGTATCTGGTGCAAAGACTATATATGTATCAAGTAGATCAGCGCAGGTGGGTTGTATTGGTACAATGCTAACCATGTATAATTATGAACAATGGTTAGCTAATCAAGGATTAGAGGAGATTGTATTAAGAGCATCACAATCTGGAGATAAGAATGAAGCATATTATGCTGCTTTAAGAAATGAGCCAGAAAAGATGATTCGTCAACTTGATAAGTTGAACGTAGTTTTTCTTGGTGGAGTTCGAAGAAATAGAAGCGGAAAGCTTATCATTCCTGATAATGCAAGTGATAATCCATTAAGAGGTGGAACTTTCAGCGGATTAGAAGCTGTAAACAAATACGGTCTTGCTGATAAATTTGGTACAGAAGACCAAGCATTATCAGAATTAACTAGGATTATTCAGAGAATGGATAGAGATTCTGTTAGAGCAACAGAAGCTCATGCATCAGCTGCATCCATAGACATGGATTATAGAAATTCTTTACCATTGGTGATGTCCGAAGACGATCCAATCATTAAAATAGAAAAGATGAAATCCCATCAAGAAAGTACTAAAGCTGCTCCAATAGTAGAAACTAAGTCTACTACAACAGCAAATACGGAAACAACAGACACAGCGGTTGAAGAAAGAGAAAATACTGTAGAATCTAATGAAACAACAGATTCAGAAACTACTACAGAAGTTGTAGAGGAAACTACTGATGAAACAGTAGCTGAAGAAAACGGTGAAGAAACTGTAGAAAGTACGACTGAAGAAGCTACTACAGAAGATGATGTAGAAGAAACAGACACAGCGGTTGAAGATGAAAATACCGATCAGGTTGTTGAAGAAACAGTATCTGAAGAAAGTACAGAAGATAATTTAGAGAATAATACAGAAGAATCTGTAGAAACTGTAGAGGTAGTTGAAGAAAACAATGAAGAAGCTACTACAGAAAATACTACAGAAGCTAACCAAGAAACGACAACCGATATAGTGGCAAATGCAGCAGCATCAAATACGGCTGAAGCTTTAAATGCAACTATTATATCGCAATCAAATACTATAGCTGCATTAGGTGCTCAAATCGCAACAGCTACATCTGATTACAATGCGCTTAAAGCAGAAAATCAACAGCTTCGTCAAGATTACAACGCTCTCAAAGAGTTTAGTGCGAATCAGTCAAAAGCATTAGATGGACCCGTCTTTGTTCCATCATCAAACAAGAGCGCACAGCAACCTTCTGAAATTAGTAAAAAGCCAACAAAAAAAGAACAATACAATCAAATGCTAGCAAGAGCTAGAGAAGCATCTGGTATTGATAAAAAATAATACATAATACCAGTTAGGCTGGTCTTGCATTAACAAAATAATTTAATTAACAAAATATATAATTCAATGGCTACATTAGGCACATCAGCTAAAGAAAAGAAACATGAAAATAAGTGCTATACTTGCGTAGATAACTTGAATCTAAAAAGTGCAACAGGTACTATTGAGTGTCGAAGATATGATTCTATTGAATCAAATATGATTGAGACATTGATTCAATTGTCTCTTTCAGAATTACGTGAGTTGGGATATATTGGTTCAGCGAACGCTGGAGTAACTCCAAATGGTATCGAGTTAGATTTTGGAATGGATTTCAGATTCAAACCACAATCACGAGGTACTAGAGGTTTGACTGCAATACAATGTGGATGGCATCCTCAGCCCGTTGAAATGATCCAACATAAAAAGGTCATTAAGCACGAAAGAATTTATATCAATTGGGAGTCTTGTTTGCGACAAGTCCTTGGAACTACCCTACAAGGTAAGGTTTATCCTGCTGGTAGAATAGAAGAAGGAAGCGAAGCAATGAATGATTTGACGGAAGAGTTGATGGATGCTGCTCGTAGAGACATGGCACACAACTATGACATGTCAGATTTGCTTGGGATATTTGGACACCACATGTCTGAACGTGCGCACTACGACGGTACTTTTGCTCAAGCTTGGTATGCTTATAATAATGCTTACTATCATTCCATGCAATACTCTATCGACACGGACGTATGGACTGACGGAATGGTATTGCATGCAAAATACGGTGGAGATACTAAATGGTTTAAACTAGACAGTTCTTTACCTTCTGATGCTAGCCAATATCGATTTGAATCAAGAGTTGAGGCGGTACATGCCCTTTCTGTATGGTTAAATAGCTTACGTCATAATGATCAAAAACTGGTTGATGTTACCTACAATAGTTCTGGCAGCCAAGTATGGGCTACACACAAACATACAGAAGGTACAATTGATTTAGCTTTAGAGGTTAATAATGGTACAGTGATTGATTGGACGTGTGCAACTGGTGCAGGTGTTACTTATACACAGCTTCAAAACAGTATGCCAATCGATGAAAGACCTGCATTGGTTAAATATCGAAACTACAACAAACACAATGTTTTAGAAGATTTGCCATGTGATATTTCAGATGCTGTAAACAAGATGGATCGCCAACTTAAAAGAGGTTACAATTTTGGTCTAGCAATTGATCCAAAGATCATGGAGATGTATAAAGCAGCTGCGTTGCGTGACAAGTGCGACCCTATGGCATTAAACAGCCTTTATGATATCGACGAAGTAGATATTTTAGACGGTACTGGATATTGGTTTTATACGATTAAAGATTCTAATGAATCTCGTAGAAACATTCGACACTTAACAGATCAAGAACGAACAGGTTTAGACCCAATCTTTATCGGCCCAAAAGACAATATGTGTAACAATATTGTAATGAATTATGATTCATTAGGTGGGGTAGCTGTTTGGGATTTTAGGTTGTTTGCTTCTAATTTACTTTGTAGTCCAATCGCATCAGAATTAGAAGGTCGTGAACCACATCAACCATTATTAATTCCTTGTTTATGTGAGGAAGCAATTAAAGGTTGTGTTAAGCCAACAGATGATGGTTGTATTGAAGCTGGATTTATGGTCTCGGATGTTAAGCAAACTGCTGATGGTAAATATCAATTTACGATCATGGATACCACAACTGGTATTTCTGCGATGGATAATCCTTCTCATAACTATTTGATTCAGTTTGATGACGGTAGTCAGTATGAGTTCAATACAGCAAATCCTACAGTAACATTTGATGTATGGATGTTCCCAATGGTGTTCAATGTAATCCAAACAGTTTACAAAAACGCTGGTGATGAAAGTTGTAAGGACACGTTTAACTATTCTAAAACACAAGGCGATAATATCACTATTAAAGGTGACTGCTCTTTGATTGAATTGTCGTTAGATTGGGATATTACCAAGAAAGAAATGACAAATCAAGTTGAGGTTTGCGATTACTCTTTTGAAAAGCCAATCATTGATGGTGACGGATTCTATATTAACTATAGTGTAGATGGTACAAACAAACAGTTACAAATCCCTGCTGCAATTGCTGCTGGTGATTGGGCTGCTGTTACTGCATATATCAATATGTTTTTAGGTGACAATGATTATCTAGGGACAGCAAGCCACGACGCTACTACTGATGTGTTAACAATAAGTGGAACAAATCTAGTTTGGTTAGAATTCAATCATGGCTGTAGAGCTTCTGCCCCATCTAATTGTACGACGATGGATAATACTTTTGAAAAGTATGTTCTTACTGTAAAGGATAGATCTGATTATGACAATGACACTTTATTGGAAAGCACATTTACTTTAACTACCGATTGTGGTACACTTGTATTTGATGAAATTCCATACAATGAAGATGTGACGGATTTGATCACTTGTACAGGATCGACAGCTACTATTAAGTTAGAGGCATCACTGCAAACAGAATTAGGTTGTTCTTTTGACGTTGTTTCAGAAGTCGCTTACGACTCTAATGTTAACCCAACAAGTTCTAATCTGAACAGAATGAGTTCTTCTATTTCTGAAGAAGAAACCATCAAAAAATAATTCTCTATTGGTATTTCGACTATAATATTTGGGGGCGGTTTTTAACTGAAAACCGCCTACCATCTTAACGAATAAAATTTTAGAAAAATGACTATTTACCCATTCGATGAAGATTGTTGTCCAGAGTTACAGCCATTTATCAACCAAGAAGAAGAATGTGATGTTGAAGCTCCCGAAATTGGAGACATATATTTAGGCTGTAATAACGAGGTGTCTTTTGAAGTTCAACCTACGGCAAATGGATTTTGTGAGATCGGCTACATAAGTCAAATACTTGTAGGAACCGCTGGTTTAACTCCATTAAATGAAGTTCAAACTATACAAGATGATTTCGATGATTGGGAGATCAATTTTACTTATGACAAAACCACTAAAGTTTCTACTAGAAACGAAACTTTTAAGTTTACAGTAAGACCTGACACTCCTGATTTACAATGCTTGCAAAGAAAGTGGTTAGGACGAGAAATGTTTGTCGTGTTTAAAATTGAAAAGAAATCAGGAGAATGGGTTTGGATGGTTTTTAATTGGGGTGGCGGTGCTTGTGTTACAAGTATAGCTGGTACACTACGTCAAGGATTCTACGAAATTCAAATGACAGGAGAGCCTAACTATCCTACTCTATTTTTATCATACGGTAGCGCAGCAGCTAGCGAAGCAGCTATTGTTGCTTTAGCAGCCTAAAAACAATATGTAATGACAACTGAAGAAAAAGCCCAGAAGAAAAAAGCTGAAGAAAAAGCAAAAGAGGAAGCACGTCTAAAAGCAGAAGCAGAAGCTAAAGAACAACAAGATGCTACTTTAGCTTTAGCTGAATCGAAAAAAGTGGTTGTAGGTTATGAACTCAATGACTATGCAAAAACCCTAACGGGAAGAGTAAATGTCATATTTAGAGGAAGAAAAAAACCAAGTTCTGTCAGGTTATTGCTTCCTAAAGAATTAGTAACATTTGCTCGAAAACTAAAAAGATCTGATATAGAAAGGTTCTTAAAACCTATTTACAGATAATATCCTAGATAGGATTTTTTAAAAATTCAATAAAAAGTATAAGATGGCTATTAAAGCGATTATCAACAGAGATTTAGTTAGCAATGATGGTATTATTAATAATGCCAGTGGAATGCAAAAAGACCAAGTTACGATTGACGATTTAATTCGTGAACCTAATAAGTACATTTCTCAATATCGAGTTTTCTATAAAAATGCAGATGAAATTGAAAAGTCATTATCTTCTGCTAGAGTGTTACGAAAAGGTAAAGATATAGTAGCTTCTGTATCTTCAGAAGGTGTGTTTTTCACTAACACTGCTAAGAAGTCAAGGATTGAGAAAAGAAAAGCTCAATTAGCACAATTAAAAGCAGATCGCACTTCTTTTGAAAAGGAATTGGAAGCAAAAGAAGCTGCTCGTAAGGCTGCTAATGCTAAAGCACAAGCCGAAAAAGCTAGCACGAAAATAGTCGCAGCTAAAGCAACTGCTAAATCAACAACTGCTGCTAAAAAAACAACAGCATCAACAAAAGCAACTACTGCTAAAAAGTAAGAATGCAAACTGTAATCTTAGACAGTAACTCCTTTATAAATATAGGAGCTATAGATACATCATTATTAGTATCTGAATCAGATTTAAATATTTTTTTTGAATCTTCAGAATGCAGCACAGTATCTTATAAAGCTACTTTTAAGGTTTGTAAATCTTTCGTTAGTATAAGTTTTATTGCTAAGTGCGATCATTTTCAAAAAATTGGAAATTTTTATTTAAAAATAAAACGACCTAGTGATGGACAAGAAATTGCTGTCATTAGGGTAAATCTTATAAAATAAAGTAAAATGCAAAAAGAAATCACTTGCACTTGTTCTGGCAATAAAATATTACCATATGCAGTAGCAGAAAATGGTTTTAAGGATTACAGATTTATTAGTATAGAGGATTGTGATGGAAAGGTTACAAATTTATTCAAGACACCTTTAGCTATTTGTGTGCATCCAGAAGGAGTTTGTAAAGAAGAAGAAACGGGTATGGAAAAGAGATACATTTCTCTTAAAGGATATGCGCAAGAATCTTGTGGTTTAAAAACCAGAACCGTAACTATTGATGAAGGTGATGTCAGTATTACGGAGACTTACCAGGATATTTTGAACATATCAAATACCTATTTAACTATCAATAATTCTGGTGGTACTAGTGGGCCTAACTTTGAATTAATTCTAACGGGTTATTCAGCAAGTACTAATGACACATACACGGTTTCAGTACCTTGTATATCAGAAGGTTTTTCGGCATCAAACCTAGAGATTAATCAAAATGGGGTTGAACTTTCAGAAGGGTTGGATTATAATGTATCTGCTACTGGAACAGATGTAGAAATTACTTGGTTGCGTGACCTTATGGATTGCGAAATTAAGATTGAATATGATTGCTAAAAAATAGCAATTTATTTCATCATATAAAGGAAATGGCAAAATGAAAAAACATTTATTAACGCTACTCATGGTAATGTCTATGAGTTTAGCTTATTCCCAAGATCGGGGTATAAAAATGGATCAATTGCATCCTGATGTTGTGAATGCAATAACAAGCGGTTCGAGCATTGATTTTTCAAATCTAACAACGGAAGAGTATAACGATATTCTATCTGGTTTAGATTTTACGCAGTTATCCACGGCTCAATGTATGGCAATTATGAGTTGTTTGGATTTCAGTACACTAAGTCCTACGCAGATTACTGACTTAATGAGTACGTTGGATTTTTCGCAATTATCGACGGCTCAATGTAAAGATATTTTAAGCTGTCTGGATTTTAGTTTGTTAAGTCCTGCACAGATTACAGCAATTACAAATGCTATTGATTTCAGCAGTCTCAGTCCTACTCAATGTCAAGCTATATTAAGTTGTTTGGACTTTAGCAATCTTACAACGGATCAGGCAGCGGATATATTCAATGCATTAGACTTTAGTAATCTCAGTGCAACACAATGTACTGCAATCATGGCATGTATAGATTTCAGTACATTAAGCCCAGCGCAGATTACATCTTTGATGAATGCGCTAGACTTTTCACAATTGTCAGCAGCACAGTGTACGGCTATACTTAGTTGTTTAGATTTTACGCAGTTGACCGCAACACAAGCAGGTGATATTTTTGCTGCTTTAGATTTTAGCAATCTTAGCCCTGCACAATGTACGGCAATAATGGCTTGTATAGATTTTTCGCAGCTTACGGCACAACAGGCTACCGACATTTTAGGGGCATTAGATTTCAGCCAGTTGACACCAGCGCAATGTGCTGCTATAGCAAGCACATTAGTTTCGAGCGATGCTAATAATGGAATTGTACTTGGAACAGATGGGAAATTATTGTACGATCTTGCAGCGAATGATCACATGAATAGGGCACAGACAATGATGAACGGAACTATTGTTCACCTTGTCAATGGTAGATTGGTTTACCAAGGGACGATACAAGATGCAGAGGGATTTGATATTTTAAAAGCAGATGGCACAGTTCAATTTAGTGTAGATTTTTAAAATGAAATATTTGCTATACATATTAGGGTTGATTATTTCTACATCTTGTTTTTCTCAAAACAATTATGAAATAACAATCAGTAATAAAGATTCTTCTTATGTAGGTTATACTATTCAAGTAGCAGAATCAGAAGTAAGATCAATTATTGAGTTTCTAGGATTGAATACAGATTTTGATATTGTAAGCAATCCTAAGCATAGTAATATTGCAAAAGCAAGTCAACGGCATGGAAGGAGAAGATTAGTTTACAATCCTCACTCTATGGATGACATAAGGCTAGCTGCTGGCACAAATTGGGCGACTATATTTGTGATGGCTCATGAATTAGCTCATCATTATAACAATGACGTTAACTCTTTACAGCAAGGGACACATTATAGGAATAGAGAAAAAAGAGCCGATCATTTTGCAGCCACTACACTGGCAAGAATGGGCGCATCACTGGAACAGACATTGTCGATTTTCAAATATTTTGAGAATAAGTTATTTGTAAATCCATACGATATTAATCATTTAAACACTCATCCTTCTACAGCAAGAAGAAGGCAAATATGTACAAATGCTTGGAAACAAGCTCAACCAAAAAGTAATGATGATGAAAAATAATATTTTATTTTCTTTTTTTATGCTTTTGACATTTACAATTTTTGGTCAAGAAGCAGAAATCCCTAAAGGGCAAGTACTAGTCCAAAACGTTGATCTTCGAATAGATGAAAACGATAACCAGTATCGTGTCATTCACGATGTAGATATTTACGTCGAAAATGACCTTAGTCAGAATCAACAAACTGGACTAATAGAATTGTTAATGGTAGGTGATAATGGTAAAACTATTGGTGTCTTAGAAACCTTATCGTTCACAAGATTTGGTGAAAAAGCATTCATGACCAATAAAGAAGAATTTTATGCTTATCAGGATACTAGCTATAAAGCTAAAGTTGAACTAGATCAAATAAAAGAATCAAAAGAAAATATTCGAAGAGCATTAACAGTCGCTGTTTATGAAAAAGATGCTTCTAAGGTAGCAGCACTTGAAAAAGATTATGAGCGACTTGGTGAAAGAGAAGAGGTAATTCGGGACATATTTGGAGACCCAGAGTTTAAAGGGTATATCAAGCCTGTTCGTCAAAACTGGGTATATGCAAATACTTATGCTAAATATTTGACTTTGTTGGATGGATATAATCTTAATAAAGATGGATTAGAGTTGTTGTACAACTGGGTTATGTATAGAGCATATGAAGATAAGGAAATAATATTTGATCTTGGATCAGTACGTGACTATTTTGTGGAAAAGCAGCCACCGATTATAACTGGATCATTTACTAAAGATTCTGAAAACTGTTATGTACTAGGAGAGAATCAATCGATGAGTATAACAGAAGATGGATTGTACACTATAGGAAGGCAAGGCTTGTGTTCTGGCAGAACCAACACTAATGGCGACAACTTTAAGATATTAAAAGGTGAAGTCATAAGTACATATGGATTAGATGTTAGTGAAGACGGCACCTATTCGCCATTTTTGGAAGATTTTGAAATAAAAATAAAAGGAGCATTTACTATCACTAAAGGTGGTGATGGTCAGTTTATGGTTTTTGGGATTTCATACTAACACCTAATTAATAAATTGGAATACAAAGATTAATATCAATGTGTAAAACATCATATAAAATAAAAGGATCAAAACTAACTATTATAGAAAATAGTAAGAAAAGGATTCTTGAAATCAAGGAAATATCTGAAGTAGATCTTTCTGGTAATATGATAATTGTTAATACGCACGATGGTAAAAAAGTTATTCCATTTGACTGTCTTTCGTATCCTGTTTTTGATGACATTTGCGATTTTGCAAATTCATTAAATCAAGAAACAGAAGAACCTGATACGCCTGATGAACCCGAAACAGATAAGTTTGGCACTACATCTATAACTGTGTGTGAAATTTCAACAGGAGTTATTAGAACATTAGTAGGATGCTACGAAGATGGTTCTTGGACGTGGACAAATCCTATAACGGGGTCAACTGTAGATATTACTGGTTACATAGAACCTACGAATGGATTTGACTTTCTTGATGTTTCTTATGCTCGTGATGATAGTGATGATAGTATTCCTACAAAAGAGCGACCTGTTGTCGCATTAGATAGGTACTTAAATAAAAATAATGAGATTGTGTACTTTGAAAAAGGTACTGATCCAAATAGTAATCCTTTTAATACTGAAAATTATACAATTATGAATTTGACGACAAGTCCACCAGTTAGTGACAATCTTAAAAAATATTTAGTTCCAGTCTATGGAGTTATTTGCATCCCCCCAGCAACAAGCATAACACTAGCTGATGTTTTGGCTCATGCAATAGCAAACGGTGCTACCGCTTATGACGGAACTGTGCCTACAGGAACATTAAACACATCAGGAAGTCCAATGCATGCAGGTCTTATCGCAAAAGATGCTGAGGGTAATTTGAAAAAAGTAGGAACTTCCTATTTAGAGATCAATGGACAACCCGTTAACGCAGGAACGCCTTGGTGTAAAAAAGAAGAAGAACCTCAAGATGAAGACTGTGATGGTTTCTTAAAAGGTGAAGATTTAACAATGCCGATTACTAATGTTTCGACAGATAAATCAGCAGCATTTATTTATCAAACCTGTTTGATTAAATTGGATGCTGATGATGACGATTCTTCTGTTCAATAATAGTATTTCCCAATAATCAAGTCTTAAAAAGGGCAGGTCGCTGAATCGGCTTGTCCTTTTTTTAAATTTAGTAAGGTATATTTTATTGCTATATGAAAAAGGTTACGATAATTGTTTTATGTTTCATTCCGTTTTTGACATTCGCTCAAAACGGATTTATTCCTAATCTGTTTTGTGATACGATTACGGGTGAAACCATAAGAGTCTTAGAATCAGATTTATTGCCAGATTGTTGTTATGTTTGGAACGGTACAGATTGGGATAAACGTCCTGAGATCAATGGCGAGACTTGTTATAATTTAGGAGAGTGTTCTAAAAAAACAGGAGTATCAGAAGTTCAAATATGTATTAATGGAGAAAAAGGAATTAGAAGAATATGTAAAGACGATAAGGGCAATATTTCAAAAGAATTTGAAAACCAAAACGGCAAAGAAATTGAAGAACCTAAAGAATATTTTATCGGTTCTTGTGAAGATATAGAGTGTACAGAAGAATCACAAACACTATGCGCTGATGGTAACTATGAAGGTATTTCAGACGGTGATGCACTACTTTTATCCGTCAAAACTTGCGAAGGTTCAGACCCTTTAATAACAGGTGCAACGCTTGTAACAAACCCTACTGTTCCAATAACCTTGCCTGCTGATATAGTTTTCAAGATTTGCGACACACCAATTGAAACTGAATTGATTGGATGTGTAGTTGACGAGGACGGCGTTCGATGGAATGAGATTTTGATAAATGGTTTATCTACTGCTTATCAGAATCAAAGTACAAATGAATTCGGAGTTCCAAATGGTAAGACAGAACAATGTGTTGATCCGTTGAACATCACAAGTACCTGGCCCGGAAGGTACTGTATAAAAGTTGGTGTAGATACTTTGCAAGCTGTAATCGAAGTAGCAAGTAATAAAACTAGATGTGCAACGCTGCTGGATGGAGTGACGACTTACGAACAGGGAGACTATACGATAGTGAGTTGTTGCCCTGATGGTGCAGATACGGAAACGGTTTACTTGAACGGATTTACGGTTACTAGACCTGGTGACACTCCAAATCAGTTTTGGAACAATCAAATCGTACAAAGTCCACCTGCACTGCAAGGCGATTTTTATGCTTGTTTTACGCCCGTTGCCGAGACGGGCAACACTCCAAACATGATCGGTGTGACGAGTGATCCAAACGCAAATGCAAGTTTCAATACAATAGATTGTGCATTGTATTTGTACAATAATGGATCAACTTATCTATTACGAGATTATCGAAACGGGGCATTCAATGGTACACTATCAACAGGTAGTTGGGTTGGTACAGAAATCTGCATGGAGCGTGTAGGTGGAAACTTGTTCTATTATGCAAACGGAATTTTATTAAATGCAGCCTCACCGTGTCCAATCGGAACGGGGGACGTTTTTCTTGATGATTCGCATTACTGGAGATCAACGGGAACATGGTCATCAGGTTCGATTACTTATAGTGATTTTGTACTCAAGGAGTTTGCAGGTGATGATATAAAAACAGTAGAGGATTGCAATCAATCGGATATTACAATTGAGAATGCAGATTTCAACGATACGGATGATACAGATGATGATGTTACTGTTGTAGAAACAATTATTTGTGCAGACAACGATATTGCAATAAGCGTAACTACATACGATGAACAGGGTACGTTTATTTCAACGAATTATAAAAAGGTAGGTGCAACTACAACGTTTACGCCTTCAAATTTTGATTGTGAGGACGGAGTGTATCTTGAAAAAGGATGTGTAACCTTGTCAGGAGAATCTACTTTATATTGTGCGGATTTAAGTAATTCTAGTTTCCAAGATACTAAAGTTGCATTCGGTTCAGATAATAATGCTTTTGATGGAATTGCAGCCCCGTGGACAGTTGCAAGTATGGCTGATTTCCTTAATACAAATGATCCGAATAATGGTACTTGGACATCTAATGATAATGAATTGTGTATCAGTACAAATGAAATTTCATTATATCAATCATTAGAATTAATAAGTATTGGTGAATCATTTCCTTTTGTTTCAATTGCAGAAGGTGAAAAGATAAGTGTAGAAATCACAAAGAAAATTGATTCAGATGGTAAGATAGAATCAATTAGAGTATTCAGTATTGATGGGAAAAATGAATATACTAATGTTGATACACTTGCAACACTATCATTCAACTGCGATGATGTTCCTGATCCTGTATGTACCGATATTGCGGTAACTGAATCCGTACTTTGTGTCGAAGTA
>JAHDDQ010000055.1 GCA_020629275.1 Tenacibaculum sp.
TCTGATGACCAACTTACAAGAATTATATCAATTTTCCAATTTCTTAAATTTGCCCCACGGTTTTTTATGCTCTCCTTTTAGCGAAATTTTGTAAATACTCCATCAAAACCAATCACTCTGCTCGCCTACTCCTGTTATCAATAAACCTTGTATCGCTCTGGTGAAAACGACATAATATAAAGCACGCTCTTGTTTATGATATTGCTTCTTTTCTCTGTTATTATAATCTTCGTAATTGGCATGTAATAGTGGAACATTGTCCCTAGAAACATTAGTTACTAATAAATATTTGAATTCATGTCCTTTCAAATTATGAAAAGTAGAGACTTGTATTTTTTTAGATCTTCCATCATTCCTTCCTAAATCAGCATACGATATTTCTGCCTTGTTCAACATGCGTTTAATTTCATCAATAACAGTATTTTTTCTGGCACAGATACAAATATCTGAAGGGCTAATATTTTCGATAGACAAACATTGACGAATATATTTGAGTATATGTTCTTCCTCTTCTTCTACAGATGAAAACGTAAGATATTCAGGTTGATTCCCATGCATTAGTGATACATATCCTTTTCTATTTTCAATACCTCCATCAAAATCATTGAACTTTTCACTAGCTATGGTTTTAATAGCTATTTGCTTAATTTCTTCGGTGGTCCGATAATTAATTCTTAGTTTCCTACTTCGCCTTCCTCTAATATTTATACCTGATTTTGAAAAATTTATTTTTCGACTGTAGATATTCTGAAATGGGTCACCCACCAAAAATAAATCGTTAGCTTTTTCTTCCACTAAAACTCTCATTAGACTCAATTCTACCATTGAAAAATCTTGTGTCTCATCACAAATAAGATGAGAAAACGGTTTTTCTATTTGATTTTTCCAATAATGAATTAATGCAACACACAACTCATATTTTGAGTAATTATTCCCTTTGATAGTTTTATAGTTTTCTACAGCTTTCCATATATCTATTTTCTCCTTCCTTCCAACACGCACGCTTCTTCCTAATCTAGATACACTCAAATATTCTTCTAATGAATTGATGTCATTTGTTAATAAAACTTCATTATACTCGCTCCAAAAGAAATTTTCATCTTTATCAGAAGGTAGATATTCCAATACTTCTTGCCAAATTTCTTTTTCTCTTTTCTCAGTCAAATAACCGGCATCTTGTGAAATAATATTATATTTAGTATCCTTTGCAAGGGCATAAATCAACTTATCAAAATTCGAAATATGTAAATAGGTTTCTGACAAATCAAAATCCTTCATTGTAGCCTTTAAATATTCTGTCAGACTTTTAGTATAAGTTGTAAAAAGTATTGGTTTATCAAATATTTCAATTTTATTTACCAAATATTTTGCTCTATGCATTGCGCAAACTGTCTTTCCAGTACCTGCACCGCCTGTTATTTTCATTGCACCATTGTAGTCTCTATAGGATAGGTTACGCTGAGAGGGATGTAAAAATACTTTCCATTTACTAAAATCACCTGATAGCATACTTTCCAATTCCTCATCTTCAGTAATGATATAAACATGTTTTTGAGCATTCCCACTTTGCTCTTGATTTTCATCATTTTTACCAGCATTAATTTCTTCTATGATTTCCTCTAGAGCAATTCCTTCCAACAAGTAGTATAGATATTCGTAATTATCTACTGGCAAATTTTCTTTTATTTCATTTAATTGCTCTATATCAGTTATTTTTCTAAGCGTCTTTATCATCCCTTCAGGAGTACCAATTGCCAATAAATCAGCCTCAGAAATTTCACCTAAAATGGAAGTAATTTTATCCTTATTCTCCGTTACTTCTATTTCTTTTTCAGGAACATCGTACATCTGAAAAGATTGTGTGTTCTGATTCCATTCAAAGACTTTATTTTTAGCCCAATCCATCGCCTCATCATGGTTGTCTACCCACAACAAATGATACCCATTCCCTGATTTTGGTGCTTTGATAATGGCTCTATACTTCCCACTTATTCTAACTGTTCGTAAACTTTTATCCTTAAAAATGACTATCTTTTCATAATTGATAGCACTAGAGGTTGGATCTAGCTTAAATTTTTTCATAAACTCCCTTGTCCTCTTTTGCATCTTCTTTGGAAGATTAGCAAAAGCATCTAAAAAGGAATCGTGCATATATAATTTCACAGTATGATTCATGCCTATAGTTTATTAATGTCAAACTTCATTTTGTCTATAATTTGGTATCCCTTTGCTTCAAATATCTTTGCAGATTCTTCATCATAAGGTTGAATCACAAATTTCTTCTCCTGCGAACCCAAGTGTGCAGAAGCAATAATTTCATCTTCTTCCATCAAATCAAAATCAAACTCCTTATTAAATTCAATATTAGCTTTCACTAATTGCTCTACGATTAAATGTAAATTGGGATCAAAATTTTCAAGTATTTCCGCCAAATCTTCTTCTCTTGAAAATTGAATTTCTACCCTTTCTTTTTTGTAAAGAGCAGTTATCCCTAAAAATTGCGTTAAGTTATAAATCTCCCAAAAAAATTGCCAGTTGTCTTGTTCCCATTCTTCCAGTTCATTATTATAGTAAGCATATCCTTTAGAATCGAATTTTAAAAATTCCATGAAAACCTGAATGCCCATTTCAGAAGAAAAATGAATGTTGTCAGAATGTACAAATAACTTGGGATTATTTCTAATAGCAAACTCTTCCTTGATATCCTGATGAAGAATAAATTGCTCTACATCCTCTTCCCGATAGCATTTACCTAATAATTCTTTGGTGCAAGCAAGAAGTGTCAACTTAGCATAATGCTCTATACTTAATGTTTCTAAAGGACTGAGTAAAACCTGAAAAAATCGAATAAAATTATTAGTGTAAACTAATTTTTCCAATCCCTTATCCTTGAAAAGTGGATGTCTAGCAAACAGCTTTTGCTCTATTTCTTCAGACTTCACTAATTTGGCAAGCGTATCCATATCATTGGTTTTAGCCAATTCTAAATCATTCCATGTCAATGTCCATTGGTGATATTGTTCTGATTCGACTATGGCATTACGTCTAGTAATATCTGCAGGCACTCTTGGATAATCTTTACTTGCATGATATTTATAGCCATCCAAATATAATGCTATTGGCTTTATCGTAGCAATCTCATCCATACTGACAGATACTCCTTTTTTATACCAAGCTACAGCTTTTAGTAAGAAATCTGGTCTAGTTTTATAAGCTAAACCCGAAAGATAACGTTCCAAATTTTGTGGCAACAGCGCATACTCTACTCTATCTGTTCCTTTCGACAATTGTATCCTATATGTCTTGATTCCATCCTGAATTTTTTCTTGAAATGTCCAATTAGGATTATTATGACACTGTAACTGTAATAACTCAACGAATAGAAATTCTAAAGCAGATTCTTCCAAATTTGCAAAATCTTCTATCCCTTTTAGGCTATCTACTTTTTTCCACTCTTCCGCTTTCTCTATTATTTCTTGAAATAATTTTTCAGCTTCTATTCGACTCAGAATGTTCCTCTCATACTGATTGCCATAAGTATAAATACAATGATAGCAACCATCCTTTCCTTCATCTTTACAATTACAATAGCGGATTCTATCATAAGCACTTTTCAATAATTCACTAAACCGCTTTCTATCAAATAATTTAGATAAATAACCCGTTCCTCCAGGTATAGTTTCATACATTACCAAGAACCGTTCTTTTCTCTTTTTCTCTTCGTTGTACTCAACATATTCTTGGATGCGAATATGGTCAGGCTGTCCTTTGTAATATTCTTTTAAGCCAAGATATAATCCAGCTTTAAACAGGGCAACCTTTTCTATTGTTCTAAAATCTTGTACAGGTAATAATATTTTTAATGCTTCTGTATCAAACTGTCGATAGATGTATATTTCCTCAAAAAAGGCATCTACTTTATCTTCATAAAGCTCTTGTCTATTAGAACAATAAGGAAAATGATAAGCCCTTTTGGGATGTTTCTCTAAATCTTTGGCGGATAATTTTCTTTCTGTTGCTTTCCCACATTTTTTACAAACTATAAATCCTAATTCGGGATGCTTTGTACCATTAATATCAATCTGCTTGCCTGCCTCATTTTTTATACCTGTATTGATTTCGAAATACCTGGTCTTAGAAAAAAATTCTATCCCGAAAGGAATCTGTTTTAGTACCCATGCACCTTTAGATGTTTTTTGTTGGGTTTGAATATGAAAAGATTTATGGTAAAACTTTCTATCTCGTTCTTCTCTCGAATCCGTAATCTTAGCCTTATCTTTATCATTGATAGATAAGACTGTTCGGAGTTTGACTAGCGTTTTTCTGTTTTTTGTAGACGACCAAGAAGAATCACCACAGGTAGGACAGTAGGATTGCTGGGTAGCAATATCTACCTCTCTAATCATTTCTGGACAGTTACTGCAAAAACGGTATTCTTCGTATTCATCATTCGATAAAATCTCTAAACCCTGTGCCTCTAATTTATGCCCCTGTGAATAAAAAATATTGGCTGGAGCCAATTCACTTATTGCCGAACTGGAAGGTCTTACAATATCCCCAAATTCTATATTTTCAAATTCTACCTTACCATCTACTTCTTTTTTTCTACGTATTTGAGCATTGAGTAGGATACCTGTTTCGGGGAAAGCATAATTGGGAAGAATTCCCATATTATTCAAGTACTCTATAGTATTTCTACCATTGATATTTCTAAGCGCGCTGGATAAAGCTCTTATTTCATTTTTCAAGATTTCTGTTTCCAAACCTGTCTCTGGCATTTTCTTCAAAAGCTTCTTTACTTCACTTCTTTTTTCTTCATAGTATTTTATTTCATTGAGTAATGTTTGGTGTAAATCAGTTAGACGTTTTAGGAAAAACCCTGATAATAACTCCTCTTGAAGTTCTATTAGTGCATCAGAGTTTTCCGAAATCCAATCCGTGTATTGGTCTATAAATCGTTCAAATAGTTTTTGTTTTTGCTGTGATACAAAATTGGCTATCTGATTAAAAATAAACCGTTTATCCCTTATTGAAATATTCTTTATGCCTAATATTCTAATCTTACTTGGTATCCTATTGCCAACTGGATCTTGACTTGACCAATTGTCAAAGCAGAATGCCATGAAGTGTCGTTTGAGTATATCTTTGGCTTCTAAAAAACATGACGGCGTTCTGACAATGCCATCCATCATACTCATTGGCTCTTTGAAATAATATAAATCATGTTCTGCACGACCTGCTATATTTAAAATCAATGAGGTGCCGCTTTTACGACCTGCACGACCTACTCGCTGTAAATAATTAGATGTTTCTGGTGGTAAAGAAGAATTGAAAGTCACATTCAAATCACCTATATCAATACCCATTTCTAAGGTCGAAGTAGCTACTAGTACATTAGTACTATTGCTTTTGGGTCGTTCTTTAAAATCCTTTTCTAATTCCTCTCGCTTATCTCTATCTATCAAACCAGTATGATCATTCGCAAAAATTCGCAATGATTTTCCTCGGTTATAAACCATACGATAATAATCGTAAATACTAGTGACCATAGGCTGATAATGCCCACTACATCGATATTTTAAACAAGGCATTTCATTAGTTAGTGTGGCACTTTCCAAGCCCACATATAAAGTTTCTTCACACTTGCTACATTTAAATCCTTGCGCTTGATTAGTTATTTTTATATCTGATAGATTCAGTCCATAATTTATTATACCTGTTGCTATTTTTCTATTTAGTAAATCATTGACATCTAAATAATTAATCAAAGTTTCATAAAAATCATTAATAAGACTTGTCTCTTCTGTAGCGATTAAATCAAATGACTTTAGAAAATAAGTGCTATACCAATTTTGATTCGTTGTTACTTGTAGCACATCAAATACATTAGTAAATTGTCCTTTTTTCAAAGTGATAAATTTTGGTAAACGAGTACGCTTTCCAAAATTTTTCATCATAAAAAAAGACTTATTGACATTTTGAGTAATTAAATAATAATTACTTTTTTCGGAACGGAATTTTTTCAAATAAGGATGATCTACTCCTCCTCGCCTACGCAAACGATGCAAAAATCCATTGAGAAACTTTAAAAATCTTTCCTTTGGCATTCTGTCACCAAGCCTATTCTGTTGCAACCAATCCTTCATTTGTTCATAGACTTGCTCCATCATTGCCGCATCAAATGCGACTGCTGATGCCCCTGTCTTTTCTAAAGTTCGACCGATAGCTGCATTGTAAGAAAATTCTGACCATATTTCCCATGATAGCCGTCTGGAAAATTCTTTGATAAACGTTTGGCTAAATTGTCCTTTCTTATTTCGATAATCTTCAATATTGATTCTACTCTCACAGTCAGGCGGAAAAAATTTATACAAATAGCTATCTATTTTCTTAGAAGTATCCTTAGCATTTTTTTTCCAATAAATCTCAAACCGTTCAAATAGCTCCTCTAAAGTTAAGACCTGATTGGCATCGTTCAACACTTTCTGAATAGCATGACGCATACCAAACCGATAGTTTCTATTTTCAATAAATCCAGCCTGATGAGCAGCATCTTGTACGCCATTGGTAAAAGCCAATAGCTTCCGTTCTTGATTGGTGGAATTATCCGTAGCACTCGCCAAAACTTGAGCAACAGCTATAGATTCAAGCGTGGGCAATCCTGTTCCTATCAATGCCAGACTATTCGAGGCATTACAATGTGGACAGACCTTCTCTATACTCAAATCATTGGCACGCTGTAGCGCAACTACCTTTAAAGTATCTTCTTCTCGTTTATCAAAAATATTTAAAGTCTTAGGATTCAAATAGATTTGAAATGAAGTATCTGATGGCTGATAATCGGGTGCAATGATGTCAGGCAAGGACTGCTCCCCCATCAAGGATAGGAAATAAATATTTTTGTTAAACTTATCGGATATAAATAGTTGACGAGTTTGTGAAATATTTTTTTCAAGGTGTTCAGCATTCGTTTTTCTGATAGCTATCCAGCCACTGCCGCCACAGTCTCTACAATAATAAGGTGGCAAAGCCGCTATTTTTGATTGCTCATTGGATTCAACCTCCCAGTCAAACTCAGATTTCTCTTGTACCTTTTGTACAACTCTAGTCAAGGTACGATTCCAGTAACTGAGTTGGGTGTAGATAAATGGAAAGGTCTTGCTACCCGAAGCTAATTTGGCATGGGAAACCAAAGCTAGTAAAGAATAAAACAGTAAATTAACTTGCTCTTCTTTATATTTTTCGGCTAGTTTGCATTTCTTTGCCCATAGGGCAATCAACTCTTCTACCTTTTGAATAGTCCCATCCATGATGGTTAATAATTCTTCTAAATATTCATTTTTTTTCAGTTCGACACCTAAATCAACAGGATTTAATCCTTCATAAGACCAAAAGCCTAGTTGACGCTGGATATAAGAATTATAATCATCCTTTTCTAAAAACTGACAATCCTCTATTTGTTTTCCTGAAACATTGGGTTCTATCGTTTCTTTATCAAAAAAATCTAATACGGACAATCGTTCTTCCTCAATGACTGCCTTATGAGATATTTTAACACCAAATATTTGTGAGAAAAAATTAACCAACTCTTGCTTAGCTTCTTCACCTCCAGACATCGTAGCCGAAGTACCTATGGGTACTATATAATTTTTAGGTAAATCCAATTTTAATTTTAAGCGACGAATGAGATTGGCTACATCAGAACCTTTAGCTCCATCATAGGTATGCAATTCATCCAATACCAAAAAGCGTAATATTCCATTATTTTTATAATTATATTGCCAAAGACTATTGTATGCAGCTTTCATCAAAGCAAAATCCAACATCTTAAAATTAGTCAATAATATATCTGGCGGACTCTTGATAATAATTCTCCTATCTTCGATAATATGGTCTGTGCCCATACGAGTATGCCTAGTTTTGGTCTTGCTACGTCCCTCTCCTATAAATAAGCCTGCTCTAATAGTATCTCTAAGTATGTACTCTCCTTTTACATTTTTAAAGTTATAGATTTCTTGCGCTAAACGTCTCGCTTGGTCGGTGGCAAGGGCATTCATTGGATAAAGTATAATTGCTTTGACTCCTTTTTGCTCCCGTTGTTGCCAACAATAATCTAATAGGGGAAATAAAAAACTTTCTGTCTTACCACTACCTGTACCTGTAGTCAAGATAACAGGTTCTGGCTCATGACCATTACGAACACTTAATCGCTTAAAAGCCTCATACTGATGTTGGTAAGGGTCAAAAGGTGGACGTATCTCAATACAATCCCTTAGTGCTTTTTCTTCTCCTGTCTTCTTGCCAAATACTTGAAAGGGCAAACGTGCTTGTAAATAAGGCCCTTTGAATAAGCCTTCTTTTTTGTCCAATAGCAAGTCCTCAAAAGCTTGGACCTTTTGTGGTTCACTGAAATTGAAAGTAGCTTTAAGGTACTCTATTATGGAGTGTTTTATTTCGTCTGCTTGTAGTATTGGGAGCATGAAAAATCTTTAAATTTTAGGAATTAGTTTTAGAAAAAGAATAATTTCAAACAATATATAAGTCCAATAATAAGTCCAGCACAAATAACTTTTATCCACTTTGCTTTCTTTTTTTGATTTCTAATTTGTATAATTTTTTTTCTTAATTTCTCTAAATCGTTTCTTTGATTGGATGATATAGAAGGTTGACCTTGAATTGATTTAGCTAGAAACTTTTTTGAAGATAGAGTGCCCGCCGTAATTAAAAACTCTTTTTCATCCTTATTTAATTTAAAATCAAGTGTGGAAATCGGTTTCGGGTCTATGACTACTATTTTTCCATCATGTTCTCTTAAAGCATCTATGTCTGTAGCTTCAGACCATATATAGAACAACTCTTTGAATATATTCATCTGCCTAAGCCCTTTAAAGTTTTCATCTCCTAGATATAACCCTATAAATGCTGTATTTGGATTTTCTCTAATGATTTCAGAAACTGGAAAATTATTTTGCATTCCACCATCAAAAACAGAGATTCCCATATGTTTTTGAGGAGTAAAAAAAATAGGAATTGACATACTACAACGAACAGCATAGGCAGCATCTGTATCATAATGTGAAGGATTCTTTGAATCAAACACTAAAGCCCTTTTTCCTCTACGACTGGCAAATAAAGTGACCCTATTAGGTAAATCTTTAAATTTTATTCTATACGTTTTATCTAATTTTTTAGCTAATAGCTGATCTAACCAGACTGTAAACGCATCAGCCTTATATAATCCTCCTTTAACAATTAAATTTATTGGGGTCTTTAAAATATTTGCATCTAAAAATTCTTTAAAATTCTTCTCGTTAAGTATTTCTTCTAATTCATCAACTGTATATCCTGCAGCTAGTAGAATTGCAGCTATTGCCCCTGCCGAAGTACCAGCATACCAATTGAAGTTATAAAATTTCTCTAACTCTCTTATAGCACCTACATAAGCAAGTCCTTTTACTCCTCCACCTTTCATAATCAATAGACGTGGCTGTTCTTGAGAATTACTTTGAGTTTCAGCACCAGTACTTTCACTTCTTAAAAGTATTGGATCCTCTCCTTCAAAATATTGTATAAACCAATCTCGATAAAGGTCACTAGTGAATGAATATTCAGGATCATTGAAGTTTATAATTTGTAAATTTTCTAAATGTTCTAACGATTTTTTTAATTCTCTTATCTTACCATCAAATCTAGATTTGATAGCTTCAAAATTTACTTTATTTAGAGTTATGATGAATAACACCTTCTTATCTTGCTTAGAAAGGTTATCAGAAATCAGCCGAAAATGCTGATGATTTAAATCTGATGAAATATTATCATACTCTTTAATTATTTCATCATACAATTGTTGATTTATGTCTACAACCGATGAAGATTGAATATTCCTTAATGCCCCTCGAAATAATAATTTCACTAAATAAGGATGAGAACCTATTTTTTTTATAATTTTATTTAGTTGCTCTTCTTCAAGAATGTCTTTATTTTGAAAGGGATTTTTAATTAATTCTTTACAAGAAGATGGAGATATTTTAGCTAAAGATATTCTGTCTGCAAATGCTGATGCTAGTGTGGATGATAATCCATTTTGGAGTTCCCAAATACTTTGGGATGTACTCATTATTATTAGTATATTATTTAATTCCAAGTACTGTTTTCTTACATCTATCAATCCTCTCAATTGATTATAGAAATTGATTCTTTCTGAATTAGTCATTTCCTCTGTTACTTGAAATTCGTCTATAAAGACACATAAGAGCTTGTTAGATTTATATAATTGTAGAGCCTGCCCTATTAATCTAAATCTCTTAAGTAAATCATCTCCTTCTATAGAATCTGTAATTGAAAGTTGAAAACATATTTCATTTATTAAAAAATCGCAAAAGGCATTACTATTATAAGATGAAATAGTTTGAAATGAAATATCTACACAGTAACTTGATTGTGAAGGTAACTGTCTTTTTATAACTTGTAACAAAGAAGATTTACCAATTCTTCTTGCTCCTTGAACAATTACACAGTCTTTTGAAGCTATAAAATTATTTAAAGAATCTAATTCTTTATCTCTACCTTTTAACTTAGAAGGTATAAGTATTTTATCTGCTGGATTAAAGTAATTTATTAAAGATACTATGTTTTCTGTTTGACTCATATTTCTTCTAGTAGTTCTTCTACTTCTTCAGGATAACTAATATGCTTAGTAAACCATGCATCAACCAATTTCGAATTTATTTTTAATGGCGTATCAGCATTTACTATACCATTCCATACTAAGTTCTTTTGGGCTTCTTTTATAAATTGAAAGGATATTTTTTTATTCGACAAATACTCCAACTTTTTCTTGAGAATTTTATTATCAATAATATCCTTTTCATGAACAATTATTGAAATTATAGCTTTCTGCATGTCGTCTATTATATCCCAAAATTTACCTAATTCTATTGAATCATTTCTTAACTCATGAAAAATTTCTCGTAATAGATTATTATCTACCACTTTACTAGATTCTTCCTTATTTTTTAATCTTTGGAAAATAGCATTCCCTATAATTTGAAGGTAGAGAGGAAGTCCTCCAGACCATTGGCAACAAAGAGCAACACTTTCCTCATTAATTTGAATATTAATATCCTCTACTAATCGAATGAGTTTTTCAGATTCTTCAAAAGACAATTTACTAATAGCTATTGGAGTAGCCATATTAAATAATGGAGAACTACTATCTGTAAGATCTTTAGTTATGAAAGGTCCTGAAGACATTACTAATTTAATATTACTTTGAGTCTGTGATAATTCTCTTAATTTTTCTAAAAAAGTTTTGTAGTCATTTTTTTCGGCTAAAACATCCATTTCATCAATTAATAAAACTAACCTTTCTTCTTCTGGAAGGAATCTTATATTTGAAATATAATCATCATTTTCCAAATCTATAATACTATTTACTTGTTCCATCACGAATTCTATAAAGTAATTATATAAATCAATTCCATCTTTATCTGGAAAAGATTGAAGTGATAAATAAACAGGAATAAATCCTTCTTTCAATTCTTCTTCTAGTTGAAAAAGAAAAGAAGTTTTCCCTATTCTTCTAGGTCCAAAAATTAAAAAATTTTGCTGATGAATTTCTTCTAGAATATGAGCTATTTCTTTTTGTCTGCCAACAAAGTGAGCATTCTTGGCAGGGCTATTGGGAATAAAAGGATTTTCTCTATCTGCTGATAAGTAAATCGGTTCTCCAAATTGTTCGTTAATCTTGTAACTGATTGCTATTTGTTTACCGTAATTTGGAATTATCTTATATTTTAGTTGTTTGGTTTCTCCTGGTTTAATAGATGATTTAAAATTATAACTTAATAGGTTTACCGTAACTTCTGCAGAAGATTGAAATTCAACATGAACATTAGGAATCGACAAATCAGTTATATTTTCAATATCAAAAACAACTGTATTTTCTCTATTTACTTTGAGTCCAAATCTCGGCTTAGCTATCACTGAAAAAAAGTTTGATAGTCTGACTTTCTTGATTTCTTGGTCTATAAAACTTTTTACTTTATTATTAATTGATTTCAATAAATCAAGATGAGAAGGAATTATCATCATTGATTTTTTGAAAATACTTTGAATTTCATAAGCACTACTATAATATCCTACTTCCGCAGGTGAAAATTCATTAAATTTTCTAAACTTTTTAATCCAATTAGATACTATTTCCTTTCTTTTTCCAGATTTCATTTCTATTTCCTGAAAGAGTTCAATGTCAAACTTCTGTTCATAAAGAACACCTTCCGTTACTTCCTTTACAATTTTATTTTTTTGGAATCGAACAATAAGGTATAATATTGCGATAAGGTTGTTTTTATCATACACTATCGCTTTTAAAAATTCATCATAAATTAGATATACACCTATTAGTTTGTTCCATCTACTAGTATCTTTTAAATCATTTAGTTTTTCTTTAAACCAAATTAATACATCTTGATATTCTAATAGTTTTTCATTTAAATTGAGAAAAGTATCTACTATTCTTAATAATCCTTCTTTATCTATATCAATTTTTAAGTTATCGGTTATCAGTTCGGAATTTTGAATTTTATATTCGAACTTTAAAGATTCTGACAAAAATTCTAAACCTAATGCTATATCAAAATCAAATACTTTATTTAAAGTAAATTTTATTGTATTGCCTCTAACAATATGGTTTTTATCTTTTAGTAATTTTGAGATTAAATTTTTTGCTATACTTTTCCAAAGGGTGCTGTCTATTTTTTCCACTTCTTGAACTAATAATAAACATAAATCATCAGTACTATAATCTTCATAAGAAGCCCAATCAATAATTTTTCTATTATCTAATATTATTGAAGCTAAGTTTAAACTTTGGCTTAAACTAATATTCAGTGATTGACGAAACTTTTCATTATTAATTAGACGTAATACACATTTAAGGCAAGCTATTCGAGTATAAGGCTCGTTTATAGGAGCAAGGCTTTCTAATAGTTTATAAGCAATTTCTTTTTTGCTTGATATCAAGTCTATATGAGAAACTAAAAAACCTCTAAATCGAGCATTCTTAGGATTTGCAATATCATATATTAGTTTATCTGACACTATCCATTCCTTTGAAATAGTTTTGATACCTTTTTCTGATAAAAAGCTAATAACTTCTGGAAAAAAAGATTCAATATATTCATTAGGTACAATGGTTTCTATCTCAGTAGCAATACTTAATAAAAGTTCAGTTTTTTTAATAACATCTGTAGTGAATTTATTATTTGTATATATTTTGTAATCAAAAGGAATATCAATACTAGTAGAGAGTGTATTTTTTAGTAATGTTTCTAAAAGCTTAATATCTCTTTCATTTGTCTCTGGAATAACTATAAGCAAGTCTATATCTCTATAATTCTTTTTTCTGACAAAAGAACCAAAAACACCACAATAGTCTATTTCAAAATATCCTTTTTTAAAATACTCTTTAATTTTTGATATTATTTCTTTTTTATTTTTATTCATGCCTACGTCTATAAGTTAATAGTAATTCGTAAGATAATATTTCTTGTTCTAAGTTGAAAGTCAACCAAACACCTCCTCAAAATGCGCCCAAGCTTCCTTATAATCCTCTACCCGATCACACTTATCAAAAGGTGCATAGTAGGTGACCTCCTGCCCTTTATATAACTCACTCTTGGTGATGGTGTGTACATAAGTCTCGCCAGCTTTCATATTGCGTATCTCATTCCATTCTTTTCTATCTAAACCTACGCCTGCCAAGCCCTTGCTACAGGTGAAGACGATATTACCTTTTTGGTCGTACCATGTATCGTCCTCGTTTTGTTGGAGGACAGGAAACTGTACATTGTAGATCAATATCAACTCCTCTAAACTCAAACCCAATGCCATCGCTGTGATGACATCTATCTCGATGAGGGCTTGCCTACGCTCGTAATAGTTGCGAAGTGGGGTCGCCCACTGCCAGTCTGGTGTGAGCGTATCAAAAGCCTTGAGTCGTGGGTCGGGCTTGCTCCAGGCTTGCTGCCTAAAACTAGGACTATACTGCCGCTGCCATAAGTCGCTGTAATGTATGTTGAGATAGTTGAGAATTAAGGTGCGGGGAATTAGTTTTGTTTTGTATTTTTCGGCTATTCCGAGAGGTAAAGATTTTAATCTACTGTCTGTAAAATTACCTGTACCAATTGTTTTTATAAAAAAATCAAATAGTATTGAAGCTGCTATCCCTGATAATTCTACAATTTTTGAATCATCTGTAAAGATTACACTTATTCCTCCAAATATATGCGATACCTTTGATGGTAATATCGCAGGTTGTAAAGTACGTTCACCCGATAGACTCAACATTTTACTAAAAATGACTTTTGGATAATCTATCCAATCATCGTAAATGTCTTTTCCTTTTTTATCTTGCCCAATAATTTTTAAGCCATCTATTCGAGCTTTAAAAGTCAATAAATCTTCGGCTGGTTTGTAATTGGTACGTGCGATATAATATTCTTTTATTTGGGTTAAGTCTATTATATCATAATGAGAATTTAAAGAACAAATTTTTCTTGGTGTCTTATAAAAAGGATTGGCAACGAAAAAATGAGGTCCTGAATAAATCATTTCATATTCATTCATACTCGGATATTCCGTTGGGTCTAATCGTTTGATAATTCCCGCATTACGAGCATTGGTTTCATCCCAAGCAACTGTTGTTTTACTTTCAAAATCTTCTACTTTAGTTGGAAAAGCGCTTAATTTTTCTAAAACAGAAATAATCTGACGAGAATGAATAGAAACTAATTTGGCAGCGTACCAATCATTAGAATTTTCAAAAGTAAGCGCAAGTATGGCTAGTTCCTTTTCCGTAATTCTTACAATTCTATCTTTATGTCCTTGTGTATTCCAAACATATTTATTTTCTTTTTTATCAAAAACTTTATAACCACCACATAAGCCATATCCACTATGTACAAAACTGGTTTCAACTGTAGAAGGATGAAAAAGATTATTGATACTTATAAATCCGACATCATTTTTTTGACCAGAATATATTTGTGTACCATAAATAGTTTCATGATGAACTTCACTAAATAAACTTAATTCATTTTTATATTGAAAATGATACTTCAACCTAGGGTAAATTTCTTTACGTAACACTTGTCCCTTAGGATCATCATACACCCCTTCAGGATGTAATAACCCCATATATCCTTGAGGTGCAGTGAGTCGGAAGCCATTTTCCAAGATACACTTATAGAGGTTGGTTTGTTGTCCTACTAGAAGTGGATAGTTTTGTGCGCCATTGAGAAAGGTAGCCGTACTTTCAAGTTCAATATTTTCGCCATAGTAAAGATTTTTGAGATTTTCATCTTTAAAAAAAGTTTCTATCTTGCGGCGTACTTCAGTGGCAGAGGTTTTGCGTATCATCACTTCGGGTGATTGCTCTGCGATGATTTCTTTTTCTTCAAATTGTAGCTTCACCCAAGGCGGATTACCCACTATCACATCAAAGCCTTCACGCTCTTTGAATACTTCTACAAACTCTAGCTGATAGTGAAAGAAGCGATATTGTTCGGCATAGTCCCGTACCAGTTCTAGGCGTTTGTTACCATACAGCCCTCTACGGTTAGTATATTTTGTAATGGCTTCGAGAGTGACGGTATCTGATTTTTGTTGACTCACCTTTTTGAGGGTCATTTGCTTGGCTTCTTCAAAAAGAGACGCTTGTTCTACTGTAGAAAATACGGCATCATCACTTGTGGTGGCTTCTGTCATATCCATATCGAGTAGGTAGATGATATCCTCCCACCACTCTTGGCGCGTAGGCAAATCCTTGGCTTGCCGTACATCCCAAAACCAGAGGCTACACCAATAGTCAAATATCATTTTGAGTTTGAAGTAAGGCGCTTCGTGCATCTGGCGTTTGTTCATCAAGTCCTCTTTTTCGCCATAGGTGCGCAGGTCTAGTTCGCACTGTTCTTCGCCTTCTACTGCCCCATAGATGCTGATTTTGTTGCGGGTACAGACATTGACTTGTGCCTGAAACTGATAGTGCTGCATAAGCAATTCATCTATTTGCTTGCAGATTTTTTGCAGTGTTTTATATTCACTAGTCTTGATTGGTTTCGTAAATTCCCTACGCCAATCCTTCACTTTATCTGCTTCTTGTGGATAGGCTTCTTTTAGCAATTTGATATTGGCAGAGGGAAACATATTTTTGTCGGGCAATAGGAAGTGATAGATTTGGTCAGACTTTCGCTCTATTTTTGTTTTCAAAAAACTTAAGGCTTTAGGTGCTTTAGTCCACCAGTCTTTAGGCTCCCATTTTTTACCTGACTTCCCTATGGGTATCAATTTTATATCTTTATAATCATAAGCCTTGAGCCATGCCCCTACTACCGCATTACCCGTACCGAGTCGATACCCAAAGAAAGGCGTTTCCATATCCTTATGGATGACATTGAGCCATAGAGACAATTTACCCAATTCTATTGCCGTAGGATTTAAATCCACCCCATATACATTATTAGAAGCGATATAAGCTTTTACTTTTTGGAGTTCATCGCTGTACTGCCCAGGGATGATGCGTTTGCCACCACTACGGACTACTTCATTTTCACGTAGTTCGAGGTAAGCCACTGCCAATTGATTAATCGCCTCATTGTGAAAAGCCGCAGCCCCCATTGCAGGTTCGAGGATTTTAAGCGATAGTATTTCGTTAGCACAATCTTCACCTTTGCCTTGTCGCTCACGGAGTTGGTCAAGGATATTTTTTAAGGTGTACTTGACCGTGCATTGGGTCAGTACTTCGGGGGTATAGTAGGAAGCCGATTTTTTGCGGTCACGTCCATTCAGTCGATAGACAAAAGTGTGTTTTTTGATAAGTACATCTTCATTAGGGCTATCTTCTTTTTTTAAAATTTCATCCTCTTTAAAATCATCACGTCTACTTTGTGGCACAAGAAAAGTGCCTTTTTCTAATTTTTTATCTGTCGCATTTTTGACTTCAATCAAATCTTCTTTTGCAAAAAAACCAGTATAAGCCAGCAAGCTCTCATAGACGCTACCGAGTTGGTTAATTCCAAGATTGGCATAAGAAATACGTCCTCGTCCTTTCTTGCTAGGCTCAGAGAGTGAGAGTTGTAAAATTATTTCTTGCAAGATG
This sequence comes from Tenacibaculum sp., assembly GCA_020629275.1. GTDB lineage: Bacteria > Bacteroidota > Bacteroidia > Flavobacteriales > Flavobacteriaceae > Polaribacter. Next base: position 17,159 of record JAHDDQ010000055.1, read on the forward strand.
AAATTGCGAAACTGTACTCCTTTAAGGTGCTTGAGTTTTTCATTATCAAAAAGAGGCGAATCCAGTTTTTTCATTATGAACCCATCTTCATTTTGTAAGCCCTCATTAAGAAAACCAAAAAGTTTCCAAAGGCTTTCTGAAAAGAAATGTCCATTGCGAGAAGAGTCAGAAGTCAACGGTACTTGCTCTAGATCACGTAGCATTTCCATACTATAACCCCGCTGATAGACCGTATCATTGACGGGCAGTATTTCTAAATCTGCCCTCGCCTCTGCATAAAACAAAAAGAGAAAGCGATAGACAAAAGTCAAACACTCGTCTTTCAGCTCTCGTGCAAAGGTCTCACTATCCATAAGTGACTGTATATTAGATTTTTCCGTTTCCGTTTCAGCCTGTTGACGTTTATAGGTAATCGCTTCATTCGCCAAGCTTTCTACCGCAAAGACGACACCGCTTTTGAGGGCTTGGGTCACACCATAAGCTGCCTTATGAGCATCTTCTTCAAGCGAGTTAAGCAAGCTATCCGTATCAGAAATAAATTTGGACTTATTAAGCAAGGCATAAAAAATCGACAATTGATTTCGATTGCCAGTTATTAATGTATCATCAAACAACGTTTCTAAATCAAAGAGCAGATAACTATCATGTTTCCATTTTTCATAGTGTATCAAAAATATTTTAGGGCCAGCCAACATGATAATATAGGTGGGTCGTTCGGTCTCATCGAGTAAGCATATTTCAGAAATGGCTTCCTTGATAACATCAGGCTTAAATTGGTAATCCCTCCAGTCAACAGGAAACACTTTTGACCAATCTTCTTTGTTATATATTTGGTCATAGATACCTTCGGTTTGTTCATCAAGCTTGCTTATCATGGCATCCATTTCCATAATAAAAAGGTAAGGCTTATTACCTTTATTAAAACGATAACGAATAGGAACTACATTATCCTCGTCAAGGTGTAAAGGTGTTTCATATTGGGGATGTTCAGAGGTGTAGCCAAGTACCCTTAAGATTTGTGTATGAAACTCGTGCGTGAGTTTTATCTTATCTTGAGGACGTTGTAGTTTAAGGTAGTCATTTTTGAACTTGTCATATTTTTGACGAAGTGGCGTTACTTTTTTATTAAAAAAAGAAACATGATTGTCATCATCATCATCCTTTTTCTTGATGGTATAACCTGCCTTCCCAAAGACTTTTTTAGCAAACTCTTTATTAAAAAAATGTTGAGAAAAGTAGTCGCCTATATTTTGGATAAATTGAATCATTGCTAGTTTTTTTCTAAGCGTTATAATACACTGCCAATAATCGAATAAAAGGGTCATTTTCTAATTGAAAAAGCTCTTCATAATATTTATTCGTTTTGTCATACACTGCTTGAACTTCTTGTTTACGTTTGTCCTTTCGGTTACCATCATTTTTCTGAAATTGGAGTTCCAACTGTTTATCCGAATCTGTCAGCCAAGCATTCAGTCTTTTTTGATGAAGTTCTAATTTATCTTCCATTTCATCAGCTAAATTACCCTGCAATGATAGCTTATACATATTCTTTGCAGATTTAACAGCATTTGGCAACAGCTTTTTTAGAAAACTGAGGTCATCTTCTGTGACTTCAAGTGTAGGTTGTCGTTTTTTGAGGTTCATTTCCTCCATAAAATCGACAAAGCTATCCCAATTAGCAGTGCTTCCTCCTGTAAAAGATTGTCCAATAACAAAGGTTTTGGCTAAAATGGGTTTGCCTTGTCCATTGGAAGTGATGCCTTGAAAAATATACCATGCAGATTTTTGGGGTAATGATTTAGAAACTCTACACACAAGAGCTTTTCCTTTATCAACTTTGGCTAATAATTTGAATTGCATCCAACGAGCGATGGGATGCAAATCGTAAAGCAATTGAAATTTAGGCCACTCCCCTTTTTTCTTTCGAGCTTGCTCAATGGATTTCTCCACCAATTCCTTATTAGTCGTGAGTTTAAACGTATCTTTTTTCTTTGGAAATGCTTCTTTAGGTAAATCATACAATACTTTCGTAGCAGCTAATTCTCCTCCTGCTACTATCTCAATAATCTTATCTTCTTCATCTACCATAAATTTGTCATTCCATTCCTCCTCTTGTTCGATAATTTCCTCCTTCAATTCCTTATAGTAATCAAAATCATTATTGTAAAAAGAAATAAAACCAGAATCAAAACGAATTTCTTCTTTTACAACTTGTTTATCCGTTTCATCACTTCCTAAACCAAAAACATCTAACAACCAATCATCCTCAGCAGCTTTATCTTCGCTAGACTCTAATACAGAAACATCAGATTGTGCAATCGCTTGTTCTACTTTTTTTTCTTCTTGGCTAGTATCAAAGAGTTTCCAAATCTGTTGAGCATCTCCCAAACTTTTATGGACTTCTTCCTCTTTCTCTTTAAGGCGTTCGAGTATGCGGATATCCCCTTTGATGGTATCGTCTTTAGATTTGGCAATCAGGTAATAGATGTAAGGTGTGTTTTTCTGCCCAAAACGGTCTATACGTCCATTCCGCTGGTCAAGCGTAATAATAGACCAAGGAATATCATAGTTGAACATGATATTACAGTGATAATGTAAATTGACCCCTTGACTAGCGGCATCGGAAGCTAAGAATAAACGGATACTACTGTCTTCTTTAGAAAAATCTTCTAAAATACCTTGTTGTTGTGTATCTGTCAAACTGCCATGAAATTGGATACAAGCTTTATCATTTATTTTGAAATGAGCTTTTAGTTTGTTTTCCAAATCATTGAGCGTATCACGTCGTTCTGAAAAGATAATAATTCGGTCATCCTTTTTGTCCCCTTTCCATTTTTTACTTTTTAAATGCTCAATGAATTTATTGAATTTGGTATCCTGATTATTAGCGATGATTTTTTCAATATCATCTTTTAATCCCTTTAGTAAATCATCACTCACTTCGTCATCGTTGCCCTTAGCCAAACGTCTTTTAATTGTTTCTAAACAAGCTACTGGAGAGGACATAAATGCCTTGAATAAACCAATAGAAAAAAGTAGTGTGCCATTAGATGCTTTGCCTTTAGCATTCGCATAAGCTTCATTTTTGAAGTTGACAATCCGTTCTAAAACCACTTCTTCTTCCTTGGATAAATCACAATGGATATCTTGTACCTTTCTCTTGCTAAATTCATCCCCTACTTCCTGTTCTATATCTTTTTTGAAACGACGTTCAAAAAGTGGCTCAATATCGTCTTTCACAAAATTGCCATCATATGGGATAGCTGTTGGATCTAATAAACGAATGAGGTTGGTAAAATTTTCTTTAGTACCATTGTGTGGTGTGGCAGAAGTTAATACCATAGCCTCACACCTAGCAGCTAAGAAGCGGGCGAGGTTTCCTCTTTGGCTAGCAAAATTGGCGACCAAATGACATTCATCTATGGCTATAATATCCCAATGTATTTTTTCGAGATAGTGTCGAAATTTACCATTATTCTTTAAGGTATCTATGGAGACTATTACTTTATCATAAAAATCAAAAGGATTCTTGTTGACAGGAATATCTGCTTTAATTCGAGCAATTCCTTGGCTATCCAATCTCACTAACGGAATAGAAAAACGAGACCAAATTTCTTGTTGAAACTGAGCAAGAATGGATTTAGGTGTAACAACTAAGATACGGTCACCTTTCGCTCTACGTATGAGTTCAGCCATAAAAATGCCTACTTGTACAGTCTTACCTAGACCTACCGCATCTGCAATCAGGATTCGTGGTTTCGGTTGTTTCAGAGATTTGACAGTAGGTACAAATTGAAAGTTCGCACCTCTAATGGCTGCTTTATTAGCTATTTCTATAGCATTATCCGAATAATGTGAAGCGTTTCGGATAGTTGTCTCTATGAATAATTTAGTTTGGCGATAATTATTGGTGGTATCAGGAACGAGTTCTGTATTTTCGGCTGCAACGACATCATACTGTTCCAAATTCAAGTCAAAGGTAAATTTCATTCCTTTGACAAGCTCTGTTATTCCTATTGTTTCTACTATATTTTTGGTATTATCAGTCACCAAAAAATCTTCTCCTCTAAGAGAAATACGTAGCCCTGGTGTAATGTTGGACATGATTCCTTCTGTTAAGTTATCGAGTTAGTCTGTGTAAAATGTGAAAATAAATATCTTTTTCTTCAAAAAAGAATATTCAATAAACATAGACTTTATTTAAGTCTCCATTAATACTAACATACACCATAGTTTTTTTTGAAAAAGCTACAGCAAAGAGTGTATATTTTTAGAGTTTTCTCCTGGTAAGTATGTTTGAAAAGAAGTGACATGTTTTTGTTTCTCAAATGTCACAATACGCAAT
>JAHDDQ010000003.1 GCA_020629275.1 Tenacibaculum sp.
CTCTAGTCCAGCATTAGAGTTAATTCAGGGCACACCCAGTTTAGGACATTACCCATAATAACCATTTAATTTCTTTTCAAAGAAAAGATTTATTAACTCTATGAATCTTTCCTTCTCTGATTTATCATCTTCCGCTTTATATATATCATCATTAATAAAAATGAAGTCAATTATTTTTTTATTATTCTTAAAATTATGTCAAAAAAATAAATATAATATCCTGTCCAACTGCTATAAATTTTCACGGTATTATTATCAAATCGTATGATCCATTTATCTTCCATATTTACAGAATTAAGACCATTGACTAACATTTGATAATTTAATTCATTCACTTGGATTTTAACTTGTACTTTTTTATTCTTTTTAGGAAATTCTTTAAGTTTACGCATAATTAAAACATTTTTATTTTGGTTGAACTATCTGTGGAAAAGCCCCATAAACTGTACCACGAATTTGCACTTCCCCTTCGTTATATCTATCAGGTGATGGGTTGTTAAGTAGCACCGAACTAGGAAATCTCCTTGATAAAAGAACTCCATCAACACTATCTCCATCTGTGAAACCGTTAAAGATTTCCTTTCTGCTTTTGTTCTTAAAATTGACTTAACTCAAAAATTAACTAAATAAAAAACCACAACTCTCGCTGTGGTGTTTATATTATTGCTTTAATTAGCTGTATCGCTTACTCATAACCGCCACTAGAAAGGATTCTAGAGGTAGCACTTACTCAAACATTCTAGCGCCATCAGGGGCTAATTTGACCCATTACCAAACAACAAAACCACAACATCTCTGCTATGGTTCTATCTATTATAAGTTACGTGATGCCATTACAAATGGCTTTTATATTTCTCGTTTTTTTAAACTTTCCTTTTTAAAATTGCCATTACGCTAAAGCTAAATGTCAATCAGCAGGGCTATTTTAATTCAAAACTCATAAAAACTGAATTCATATCATCAAAATACTGTTTAAATTTTTCTGCTTCACTAGTAAAAGTTAAAATATAAACCTTCTCTTTTTTTACAAAAAAATGTTGCAATACTTTCATGTTTTTATTTGAATTTGATAATTCAAATATCACTCTCAAACAATCGCTATCATTCACTTTTATTCTACTGACTTCTAATGGCTTTGCTATAGTTTCAATATCTCTAATTGTTTTTGCAGCTAAATCATCAAAACTCAGATTTGCAGCATCAGCCTTAACTAAATTAATGTTTTCAATAAAAGTATCATTATCATTCTCTTCATTTGTTCTCAAAATAAATATAGTCCCATTATCGTGGCTTTCGTCTAAAATTAAAGAAGGTGGATAAAGAACAACAAATTCTTCTCTTTGTAACTCTATAAATTTCTCTTCTTTACTACAACTTAAACCTAAAATAGTAAACATAATTACATATAGTTTCTTCATACTTGATTAATTAAAACGATAACTTGAGATATTGTAACAAAAACAGGAATAATATAAATTCTCAATAAATTAAAAAAAAAGCCAATCAAATGATTTTCAAAATCTATTTTTTTCTTTAAAAATAATATTGGTATCATACTCAAAAAATAGAATACAATTATTGCCAAACTTGAAGTTATCAAATTAAAGAAAGATTCATTTGTCAAATAATTTAAATGAGAAAATGAAAAATGAAAAATGAAAAATACTATCAAAAATAAAATGAACCCTAGTAATACATTCTTTTCTATTCTTCTTTTCAAAAAGAAAACTATAAAAATATTAAAAATCAAAAAAAATATTATGTAAACAAAACTCATATTTTAAAGTAATTATTTTTTATTGTAAACTTTTTGCTTTGACTTAGTGATTTGAATACCTGCCTTAAAACCAGGACCTAAACCTGCATGAACATAACCACTCACTTCAAAATTTTCGGCAGAAGTGTCTACTTTAGCTTTTAAACCTGCATGAGCACTGGCTACAGAACCTCCTATCGTAATCCCTATATTATAGCCTAGAATATTAACTGTTCCTGTAACAGATCCATTTGCAGCATAAGCACCAGCTTCTAAAGAACCTACAAGACCTACAGTGTCGCCATTATTATCAGTTACAACACCTATATCAACACTTGTTTCTGCTGACCACATAGAACCCTTAGCTACTCCATTAGCTTTAAATTTACCTATTTCTAAATCGCCTGAAACCGAAGCCTTTAAAGCAGTTGCTTCCAATTTACCTTTTACCCTGCTATGCTCATATGAACCTTCAGAGCCAATTTTACCAACCTCTATTTTTCCTTCAACAGTCCCTTTAGAATTACCATACTTTACTACTCCTTTTCCATTAGCTTTCAATCCATATCCCATATCTCCATCCATAAAGAAAGAATTTTTACTTCCATTGGTATAAACTCCATCAGGAGTACCTATAGCTACTTCTTCCAACTGGTTATAAACATTTTCTCCTACAGCTGTTCCTTGACCATTATATACTTCTGGTGGACAATCACCATTAGGACATGGTTTCATTCCATCAGGATCAATAAAGAAAATCGGATTATCAAAAGCATAATTGTATGGACTATGCCTACGCATTTGTTCTGTTAAAGGATCAAGATTCATCCACCTACCTAATGCTGAATCATAATTCCTAGCACCGAAATCGTGCCATTGCAAATTTAATTGTTGATCATATTCTTTACCATTAAACTTATAAGGATATTCAGATCCTCGAAAAATATTATTATATCCTTTATGCTGAATTCCAAAGGGATAATAATTCATTTCTTCTTTTATTTCTGTAGTTGGGTCGATAATCCCATCTTTATTCATGTCTTCATAAGATAAGCGAACACTTCCTAAATGGTCCTTGTAAGTATATACATAATTATAAACGCCATTGTCTACTTTTACGTAGCCCTCTGGGTGACTGAAGTATTGTAAAACCCCTCCTTCATAGACGTAATTTCCTGCATATAATTTCTCGCGTGGTGTTGTGAAAAATGATATTTTCTCTACGCTTTTCTTTGCTAGTTTTGTACCCGTTGCATCATAAATGTATTCAATGGTACCACCAGAGCTTCCTTGTTGCATCGTTACTGTAGCAGGTAAATCAAGATGATTATACGTGATATTTACTAATCCTTTATTAGCATCTTTTAAAAGATTTCCATTTTCATCATAACTATAGTCATTTTCAGTACTATTAAATGTAGACCCATCACTAAAACCATAAAATACTTTACTATTATCTGTAACTTTTAAAAGCTTATTACCACTGTCATAAGTATAAACTAAGTCATCCATTATTCCAAAAGTATTGGCTTTATGTGTTAAATGCCCTCGTCTTTGAAGTGCAGTAATGTTTCCGTTTTTATCATAGCTAATTCCAGAAACATCATAATTTGAAGTTGCAACTCCCGTTGCTCCTGTAATTCGGTTTAAAGCATCGTAGGTGTAGGTAACACGTTTTTTTTTAAAACGGTACCCTTTTTCTAGCGGTTGCCCTCCAAAATCAAAAAAATTACGATATGTACTTTGATACATCATAGCTCATTCAAAGATAAAAAATTAACGTGCATATCCTAAGCTATATGAACATAATTGGGCATTATACTACTCTTTCGCAGAGCTACAGATATTACAATACAATTATGTGTAAATAGCCGCTACACCAGCCGCTTGAATAATGTTCTAAAAAGGAACATTCTAAAGCAAGATTCTTTAAAAGCTGTATATAAATATTGTAATCTATAAATCGTGCTTTTAAATTCGATATTTATCGGTTTAGATACGTTTATATATATATAAAAAGTCATTTTAAGTAAAAGGATTTAAGCTGTAAAGAAACCTAGTAAAATCAACTACTTCACAAAAAACAAAAACATAAACACTTGATTGTCTGTGTTTTAATAAGGTTCATCTAGTTTTGTCTTTCTGATAATTCTCTTTTTTTTGTTAAAAACTTCAAGGAGTTTGTGAATAAGTATAACTTTATTTTCTCTTAAAAATCACAATCTTTGTGTTGCTAGATAAGACGGTTTGTTTAGATGAGTTATGTGTTTTAAATTAACATAACAATGGCGCAAAAAAAAAGAATTATAACTTGGATGTCTAATTCTTTTTTTAACTCAAAACTTACATTGTTATTAGTAGCTTATTATGGTAGAAACAATTACCTCTGTAATAGGTTTAATTGCAGCGATGATAACGCTTTATGTTTCTTTTAAAGAGACTAAAAACAATTAAATTTTGCAAAAACCGTGCTTTTAATACACTAAATTAGAAGTGCGGTTTTTCTTTTTCAAATTTAAAAAAAAAAAACTTCACTATTATTTTTGCCTGATAAATTATCAACAATTTGATACACATATAAACAATTTATGGTTTTGACGTTTTAAAAACTTAAGATTTAGAGGTTGGTGATGCGGCGGAAAATCCTAAGTTTTTAAAATGACTTGTTTTTCACTTTCCGCACACAAGCCCCTCAAGCTTGCGCTTTCATTCTGAAGGAACGAGTTGTGTAAAAAAACGAGCAAAGAAGTAAGGCAAGCTTTTTCGCTTGACGGCTTTTTGTGATGTCTTTTTTATGCAAATTCGGCGCGCTGGCGTTGGAATCAACTGCATTAAAGTCCGACCAAAGGGAGACCTTGGCAAGCGGCTATTTTACATAATAGCAGTTATAACTTACCTGGAACTTGTGGAAGAGTATTATAACTACCATTATGTAACTTAGCTTGGGATAATTTTTGGCTAGTGCGTGGGCAACAGCGCTTTGTTTTTTTGGAGAAAATAAGACGTACAAAAATGTTGTGTAAACACATTTTTGTACGTCTTATTTTGGCGGTTGATTATGGAAAAAAACAATGTGCTGTTATGGCGGTGGAAGACAAAAATTATAATGCGGTGGGAAGTGTGGGGATTTTACGCTCTGATTGGTTTTTGCAAGCAACGAAGCAAAGCGGAGTTGCGTAGCTCATTAACCTAATGGATGATACGTATTGATGACTTCTTGTAACTGTTTTAAATCCTCTTGGATGTACTTCTCTGTACTACTTATATACTTATGTCCTGCTAAGATTTGCACTTCTCTTAGATTATATTTACTTAACCAAACTACGATTACACTTGCGCGTATTTGATGATTATTAATTACTTTATGATTTATCTTCTTTAACTTCTTCATGATTGTACATACTGTATCAGATATTCTATTATTTGCAACTGTAAATACTTCTTGTAATTCTTCTTTATTTTTTGGTAGTAACTTTGAACGTACTTCATTTATGTATTCCATAAACTCCATAACTTGCCAAGGTTTTAATTCTAATGTTCTACGGTTTCCTATATTACCTCTTGGGATATGTATTTTTCCTTTATATAATTCTAAATGTTCTAACTTGAGTTTCTTTAAATCTGTTACTGTTAAACCTTGATACACCAATAAACCTACGATTACTTTACTTCGTTTATTCGTTAAAATTCTTCTTGGGTGTTTGTCTTTTTCTGTTTCATAACTATAATATAAATCTTCTAATTCATCACTACTCAAAACATCTTGCAATAACTTGTTTTTCTTTTCTCCTTGTACTATAATATCTGTAAAAGGATTTTCTACAACTTCACCTATATAAAGTAGATATTCAAAATAATGCTTTGTTCCATTTAGCTTATGATTAATAGTTCTAATATTTGTATGACGTGATTGTAAATACTCCACGTAACTAATTGCTTCTTTATATCTAAATAGATTAATAGTTAACTTCGATTTTAATAACCATTCTGTAAATTTATTAGCTTGTAATTCATAACTCGTTATACTTGTAGTACTATAATTCTCTTTTACTAAATACTTGTTATATGATATCATATTAAGATTCTAATTTTGCAATAATGTGCGTGTATAGTTGGGTAGTTTCTAAACTGCTGTGTCCTAAGAACTGTTGTATACTTTCTAACGGTGCGCCTTTTTGCAATAAGTGTGTTGCGATACTATGACGTAGTTTATGTGGCGTGATTTGCTTCTCTTGGATAGTTTTATTATTACTATGAAGTATTAATAATCGTAATCTGATTATCATAGATTGCTTTCCTAAGCGTTTGCCTTGTGAACCTATAAAAAAGGATTCGGTTTCATTAGCTTTATAAAACTGTGGACGAGCATCATATAAATATTCTTCTAGCATTAATAGATTTGTATATGTAATAGGCACATAACGTTCTTTATAGTTTTTTCCTTTTCGTACATACACTAATTCTTTATCGAACATAATGTCTTTTATATTTAAGTGTATTGCTTCATTAACTCGTAATCCTAAACTATATAACGCTACTAGCATTGCTTTGTCTCGTAATTGAATTCTTGATACTGAACTTGTATAACTCGTAACTGTAAATAATTCTTTAATCTCTGATTGACTGAGGATTTGTAAGTGTAGATGTTCTTGTTTTTCTTCTGACTTTAAATGTATTGCTAAAGGTTTATGGCTATGCTTTTTTAGGTACTCATTAAACTTTCGTAAGGCTTGTTGATGTTGATTTAAACTCGCTTTACTTAGTCCGCCCATAGTAAGTGTATTAGGACGTTCTTGTAAATATTTATAATAACTTTTTATTACATGAACATCTACATAACTTAACTTATTATACTGATGAGTTTCTAAATAATACAAAAACTCTTGTACATATCTTGGGTAATTATCTTGCATACTTGTACTATACCCTAAAATATCTATCCATTCTCTAAAACTTTGTAATACTGCTTTGTAAGCTTGATTTTCTAATTTGTTTTTTTTCATAGCCTTTTGTGTTTTTTAAATAATGCAACGAACTATATAAGTAACTAATTATCTTATTTTTAACTTCGCCACATATAGGTAGCGAACTTATAGCGAAGTAGCTAGGTTGATTGCTTTTATACAGGTTGATAATGCCTTATGTATCTCTTCTTTAAGCGTCGTATATTCATTAATATCTATAACTTCATAATGATACATTTGTCCTTTTTTACCTTTTACTTTCTTGATATAGCCTTCTTCTAAAAGCTGTTTATGGTAGCGACGTAATGTAGTTTCTTTTACTCTTAGGTTTCTTCTAACTTCTGTACTTGTATATGTGGTTTGATTTTCGATATATAAATATCTTTTTAACTTTTCTAAATAGTCTCTACATGCACCTGTTATCGTATCTGATTTTCTAAGTAATACTTCAGTTATTAACTCGTTGGCTTCTTCTATATCTTCCAGTGTAGTTTCGATATACTCTTCTCCTGTAGCTTTATCTACTTGCCTGTGGCGCTGCCACTGTTTGTAAAAGGTTATTGCTTCTATAAATTGTAAATAATGACTGTTGGTTCTTCGTGGTTTAAATACTGCCGATGGCAGAGATAAGTATTGAGCGAACGGATTTATTACTTTGATGGGTTTAAGTATACGTTGTACATCTTTTAGTAATCCTTTTGCTTCTTCTTGCTCGTATTCGTTTACTTGTCCCGCCGACACGGCGCGCTGATAGTCCATGATTCGCTTATCCTGTGCTTCACTTTCATCTATGTATAATAAAAAACTACGATTACTATTATCTTCATAAATAGATTCTTGTGTAGTACAACCTGATACACTTACTGGACCTTCAACCGTTAAATGGATGGTTTTTGTTGTGCCTTTACGATCTTTATGAACTACCGTTTTTGTAATCCGCTTTTTACTTTGTAATTCTCGTAAGGGATATAATACACTTTCTGCTCCGTCTAAATCTTCTATTAAAATAAGCTTGTGTTGTAATTCGGTACGATTGAAGTAATAAAATGCATTGGCTGATAATACTGTGATTTCTACTTTGTCTTCTTCGGGTATTAGCTCTGCTACTTTGCTTTGTAAATGGGTTTTTCCTACTCCACTACTTCCTAAACTTATACAGTGTAACGGATTGTTGGTTTTTCTACTTGTAAAAATGAGATACATAAGCAAGCGGTTAACATCTTCTCCAATAACGCCGCTTTTGCCTATGTACTCATTTGTTCTAAGTAGCAATTTCCCCTTCTTTAAAAAGTCGATAGCTGATTTCTCTTCACTAGCATTTAAGATTTTATATTTTGGTTTGCTTTCTTCTTCCTCATTTTTTAATAGTAAAAAACGGTAGTTTTCTAATTCATGTGTTAACTCTTGTAGTACTTTTCTGGTTACACTTGTGCCAATTTCTAAACGCTCTGCTATTTTTCTAACAAACTTCTCTACTTGAGTATCGTTGTATAAATCTATACTGTGACGTAAAATAGTAGTCGCTTTTACTTTTTGTATGCTTAATGTTACTCGTAAACTCTCTAGCTTATTAACCTTTATTCCACCTAATACATGGATTGCTAAGTGTTTTGTTGGGTAATGGTAGTTGTTCGTATTGGTGGTGTTTAGATTGTTCATAAGTTTCTTTTTAGAACATATATTGTTCAAAAGTATAAAATATGTTCTAACAAACAAAACAATATTGCATTTACATAGATAATTTATGTTTTATATATTTGCTTAAACCCTTTTTTAATTAGTTTATTTAGAACTTATGTTGTTTGCCGAACGCTTATTGTACACTCGTAAAAAGAAGAAAATTTCACAGGAAGAACTTGCTAGAAAATTAGGAGTTCATGCACCTATTATCGGAAGATATGAACGTGATGAAGTTAAACCATCTGTTGAAGTAGCCACTAAAATTGCCGAAGCTTTAGAAGTATCTCTAGACTATTTAACTGGTTTATCTGATTTAGAACTAGATAAAAATATTATTGATATTATAACAAGTTTACAAAACCTTAATTTAGAAGATAAACAACATATCACAACTACAATTAACGCTTTAATAAGAGACGCTAAAACTCGTAACGCTTATAAATAACAAAACCACAACTTTCGCTGTGGTTTATATAGTATTATTTATTGTTCTGATTACTCTTTCTTATCACCCGAAGGGATTCGGGCGCGAGCTGGGCAGGAATTGCGAAATTATTTATATCTGAAGAAAAACCAATCTTGTCCTCCATATCTTTCTTTCTTTATATTAAAGACAGCTTTATTTAATAAATAATGGTTTTTACTGAGATCAGAAAAATCCCCTTGATTTCTTGGCCATTTAAGATATTTATTTACTTTTCCTCCTTTCACAAAAACTAAAAGACAATAACTATCATTTTCACTAATTCCCGTTTCTAAAACATCCTTCCACGAAAAACCTAATTCCTGATTAATCATCTCTGGAGTTGAATAAGGCTTAAATACATATACCTTATCCCATTTGAAAGAAATTAGTTCATTCATATTTACAACTTCTTTATTTCCATCAATAAATTTTTGAATATTAAAATCAACTTCTTTAAACGTATATTCTAATTTATTCGTAACATTATCTTTGCAACTCAAAAAAAACATTAAAACTATAAGTAACCTAAAACTATTCATAAACTTCATCTTTCATATTTTTATTATTTTTTTTATTTTTTTCAAGACTTTTCATTATTGTTGCCTTACCTTTTTTAGTTAATTTTTTCTTCGTTAACTTTTTAGTTTTAGGATCAATCATAATCATCTCTCCATTAACCATTTTATCTAAAATTTTGGAAGTTAACTCTAAAACACTACTATTTGGGTTATTCTCAGCTACCTTAACACCTATTGCATTATTATGCTTATCCATTTTCTGTTCAATATCTGGACTAATAGAGCCATCTTCATGAGCATCCCCTAATTTTTTAGCCAATTCTTTTCCTACAGTTCTTGTATTTAAAGCATTAAATAAAGCATGCCTTAAGGCATCTCTAGGACCATTATGTCTTCCTATTAAATTACTAGCATCTGAAATAGAAAAAGCCTTCTCTTTATTTTCACTCTTCTTTAACTTATACATATTTAACAAGTTATCAGTAGCAATTGATTTTTCCGTCTTATTAAGACCAGCTTTAGTCATCTTCTTATCTAACTGTTTAGCAGCATATGTAACACCTTCTCTTACTAACCAATTGTGAAGTTCTAATTCTTTCCCCTCTACCTCAGTCCCTAAACCTAGTTTATTCTCTTGAAAAGCATATGTAGAATTATAAACGTACGTATGGGCTAAAGGGTCAATACTTATAAATCTGCCTACAGCTGCATCATAATGTCTATATTTATACTCATATATATTGTATCCCAAATTCTCTGTATATTCTTGACCTTGATATCCCCATTTCTGTGCAGTACTGTTTCCAAGGGAAGAAACCACGTTATTATACCCTTTATGTTTAAGCCCAAAAGGATAATAATTAGATTCTTCTATGATTTCGTTTTGAGTAACAATTCCATCTTTGTTATTATCCGTATACGAAAGCCTTACATTTCCTAAATGGTCTTTGTATTGGTATACATAATCAAAACTTGGCGTAGCAGAAGTTTTATTTCCATTTGTTTTAAAATATTGTTTTACATATCCTTCTGAATGATTAAAAAATTCTAAGGTATTGTTTTTGTAAATATAACCGCCAGCATATTGTGTAGTAACTCCTTCTACGGTTTTACTTAATTTCATTCCCCCAACATCGTATTTATAATCAATATTTTTACCGTTTATAGTTACTCTCGTTGGTAAGTTTAAATGATTGTATTTAATGTTGGTAATTCTCTTATTGTTGTCAACAACCATATTTCCATTGGCATCATACGTATAATCATTAGCTGTATTTATACCATCTTTAAAACCAAAGTTTTTATTTCCGCTATCTACTACTTTTTTAAGTTTATTTCCATTGTCATAAGTGTAAACAAGGTCGTCCATAAATCCAAAAGCAGTAGCCCCAACATTAGTATGTCCTTTTCTGATAAGATTTAGGATATTTCCGTTTTTGTCATAAGAGATTCCCAAGACATCATAATTTGAAGTTGTAGCTCCCGTTGCGCCTGTAATTCGATTCAAGGCATCGTAGGTGTAGGTAACACGTTTTTTTTTAAAACGGTACCCTTTTTCTAGCGGTTGCCCTCCAAAATCAAAAAAATTACGATATGTACTTTGATACATCATAGCTCATTCAAAGATAAAAAATTAACGTGCATATCCTAAGCTATATGAACATAATTGGGCATTATACTACTCTTTCGCAGAGCTACAGATATTACAATACAATTATGTGTAAATAGCCGCTACACCAGCCGCTTGAATAATGTTCTAAAAAGGAACATTCTAAAGCAAGATTCTTTAAAAGCTGTATATAAATATTGTAATCTATAAATCGTGCTTTTAAATTCGATATTTATCGGTTTAGATACGTTTATATATATATAAAAAGTCATTTTAAGTAAAAGGATTTAAGCTGTAAAGAAACCTAGTAAAATCAACTACTTCACAAAAAACAAAAACATAAACACTTGATTGTCTGTGTTTTAATAAGGTTCATCTAGTTTTGTCTTTCTGATAATTCTCTTTTTTTTGTTAAAAACTTCAAGGAGTTTGTGAATAAGTATAACTTTATTTTCTCTTAAAAATCACAATCTTTGTGTTGCTAGATAAGACGGTTTGTTTAGATGAGTTATGTGTTTTAAATTAACATAACAATGGCGCAAAAAAAAAGAATTATAACTTGGATGTCTAATTCTTTTTTTAACTCAAAACTTACATTGTTATTAGTAGCTTATTATGGTAGAAACAATTACCTCTGTAATAGGTTTAATTGCAGCGATGATAACGCTTTATGTTTCTTTTAAAGAGACTAAAAACAATTAAATTTTGCAAAAACCGTGCTTTTAATACACTAAATTAGAAGTGCGGTTTTTCTTTTTCAAATTTAAAAAAAAAAAACTTCACTATTATTTTTGCCTGATAAATTATCAACAATTTGATACACATATAAACAATTTATGGTTTTGACGTTTTAAAAACTTAAGATTTAGAGGTTGGTGATGCGGCGGAAAATCCTAAGTTTTTAAAATGACTTGTTTTTCACTTTCCGCACACAAGCCCCTCAAGCTTGCGCTTTCATTCTGAAGGAACGAGTTGTGTAAAAAAACGAGCAAAGAAGTAAGGCAAGCTTTTTCGCTTGACGGCTTTTTGTGATGTCTTTTTTATGCAAATTCGGCGCGCTGGCGTTGGAATCAACTGCATTAAAGTCCGACCAAAGGGAGACCTTGGCAAGCGGCTATTTTACATAATAGCAGTTATAACTTACCTGGAACTTGTGGAAGAGTATTATAACTACCATTATGTAACTTAGCTTGGGATAATTTTTGGCTAGTGCGTGGGCAACAGCGCTTTGTTTTTTTGGAGAAAATAAGACGTACAAAAATGTTGTGTAAACACATTTTTGTACGTCTTATTTTGGCGGTTGATTATGGAAAAAAACAATGTGCTGTTATGGCGGTGGAAGACAAAAATTATAATGCGGTGGGAAGTGTGGGGATTTTACGCTCTGATTGGTTTTTGCAAGCAACGAAGCAAAGCGGAGTTGCGTAGCTCATTAACCTAATGGATGATACGTATTGATGACTTCTTGTAACTGTTTTAAATCCTCTTGGATGTACTTCTCTGTACTACTTATATACTTATGTCCTGCTAAGATTTGCACTTCTCTTAGATTATATTTACTTAACCAAACTACGATTACACTTGCGCGTATTTGATGATTATTAATTACTTTATGATTTATCTTCTTTAACTTCTTCATGATTGTACATACTGTATCAGATATTCTATTATTTGCAACTGTAAATACTTCTTGTAATTCTTCTTTATTTTTTGGTAGTAACTTTGAACGTACTTCATTTATGTATTCCATAAACTCCATAACTTGCCAAGGTTTTAATTCTAATGTTCTACGGTTTCCTATATTACCTCTTGGGATATGTATTTTTCCTTTATATAATTCTAAATGTTCTAACTTGAGTTTCTTTAAATCTGTTACTGTTAAACCTTGATACACCAATAAACCTACGATTACTTTACTTCGTTTATTCGTTAAAATTCTTCTTGGGTGTTTGTCTTTTTCTGTTTCATAACTATAATATAAATCTTCTAATTCATCACTACTCAAAACATCTTGCAATAACTTGTTTTTCTTTTCTCCTTGTACTATAATATCTGTAAAAGGATTTTCTACAACTTCACCTATATAAAGTAGATATTCAAAATAATGCTTTGTTCCATTTAGCTTATGATTAATAGTTCTAATATTTGTATGACGTGATTGTAAATACTCCACGTAACTAATTGCTTCTTTATATCTAAATAGATTAATAGTTAACTTCGATTTTAATAACCATTCTGTAAATTTATTAGCTTGTAATTCATAACTCGTTATACTTGTAGTACTATAATTCTCTTTTACTAAATACTTGTTATATGATATCATATTAAGATTCTAATTTTGCAATAATGTGCGTGTATAGTTGGGTAGTTTCTAAACTGCTGTGTCCTAAGAACTGTTGTATACTTTCTAACGGTGCGCCTTTTTGCAATAAGTGTGTTGCGATACTATGACGTAGTTTATGTGGCGTGATTTGCTTCTCTTGGATAGTTTTATTATTACTATGAAGTATTAATAATCGTAATCTGATTATCATAGATTGCTTTCCTAAGCGTTTGCCTTGTGAACCTATAAAAAAGGATTCGGTTTCATTAGCTTTATAAAACTGTGGACGAGCATCATATAAATATTCTTCTAGCATTAATAGATTTGTATATGTAATAGGCACATAACGTTCTTTATAGTTTTTTCCTTTTCGTACATACACTAATTCTTTATCGAACATAATGTCTTTTATATTTAAGTGTATTGCTTCATTAACTCGTAATCCTAAACTATATAACGCTACTAGCATTGCTTTGTCTCGTAATTGAATTCTTGATACTGAACTTGTATAACTCGTAACTGTAAATAATTCTTTAATCTCTGATTGACTGAGGATTTGTAAGTGTAGATGTTCTTGTTTTTCTTCTGACTTTAAATGTATTGCTAAAGGTTTATGGCTATGCTTTTTTAGGTACTCATTAAACTTTCGTAAGGCTTGTTGATGTTGATTTAAACTCGCTTTACTTAGTCCGCCCATAGTAAGTGTATTAGGACGTTCTTGTAAATATTTATAATAACTTTTTATTACATGAACATCTACATAACTTAACTTATTATACTGATGAGTTTCTAAATAATACAAAAACTCTTGTACATATCTTGGGTAATTATCTTGCATACTTGTACTATACCCTAAAATATCTATCCATTCTCTAAAACTTTGTAATACTGCTTTGTAAGCTTGATTTTCTAATTTGTTTTTTTTCATAGCCTTTTGTGTTTTTTAAATAATGCAACGAACTATATAAGTAACTAATTATCTTATTTTTAACTTCGCCACATATAGGTAGCGAACTTATAGCGAAGTAGCTAGGTTGATTGCTTTTATACAGGTTGATAATGCCTTATGTATCTCTTCTTTAAGCGTCGTATATTCATTAATATCTATAACTTCATAATGATACATTTGTCCTTTTTTACCTTTTACTTTCTTGATATAGCCTTCTTCTAAAAGCTGTTTATGGTAGCGACGTAATGTAGTTTCTTTTACTCTTAGGTTTCTTCTAACTTCTGTACTTGTATATGTGGTTTGATTTTCGATATATAAATATCTTTTTAACTTTTCTAAATAGTCTCTACATGCACCTGTTATCGTATCTGATTTTCTAAGTAATACTTCAGTTATTAACTCGTTGGCTTCTTCTATATCTTCCAGTGTAGTTTCGATATACTCTTCTCCTGTAGCTTTATCTACTTGCCTGTGGCGCTGCCACTGTTTGTAAAAGGTTATTGCTTCTATAAATTGTAAATAATGACTGTTGGTTCTTCGTGGTTTAAATACTGCCGATGGCAGAGATAAGTATTGAGCGAACGGATTTATTACTTTGATGGGTTTAAGTATACGTTGTACATCTTTTAGTAATCCTTTTGCTTCTTCTTGCTCGTATTCGTTTACTTGTCCCGCCGACACGGCGCGCTGATAGTCCATGATTCGCTTATCCTGTGCTTCACTTTCATCTATGTATAATAAAAAACTACGATTACTATTATCTTCATAAATAGATTCTTGTGTAGTACAACCTGATACACTTACTGGACCTTCAACCGTTAAATGGATGGTTTTTGTTGTGCCTTTACGATCTTTATGAACTACCGTTTTTGTAATCCGCTTTTTACTTTGTAATTCTCGTAAGGGATATAATACACTTTCTGCTCCGTCTAAATCTTCTATTAAAATAAGCTTGTGTTGTAATTCGGTACGATTGAAGTAATAAAATGCATTGGCTGATAATACTGTGATTTCTACTTTGTCTTCTTCGGGTATTAGCTCTGCTACTTTGCTTTGTAAATGGGTTTTTCCTACTCCACTACTTCCTAAACTTATACAGTGTAACGGATTGTTGGTTTTTCTACTTGTAAAAATGAGATACATAAGCAAGCGGTTAACATCTTCTCCAATAACGCCGCTTTTGCCTATGTACTCATTTGTTCTAAGTAGCAATTTCCCCTTCTTTAAAAAGTCGATAGCTGATTTCTCTTCACTAGCATTTAAGATTTTATATTTTGGTTTGCTTTCTTCTTCCTCATTTTTTAATAGTAAAAAACGGTAGTTTTCTAATTCATGTGTTAACTCTTGTAGTACTTTTCTGGTTACACTTGTGCCAATTTCTAAACGCTCTGCTATTTTTCTAACAAACTTCTCTACTTGAGTATCGTTGTATAAATCTATACTGTGACGTAAAATAGTAGTCGCTTTTACTTTTTGTATGCTTAATGTTACTCGTAAACTCTCTAGCTTATTAACCTTTATTCCACCTAATACATGGATTGCTAAGTGTTTTGTTGGGTAATGGTAGTTGTTCGTATTGGTGGTGTTTAGATTGTTCATAAGTTTCTTTTTAGAACATATATTGTTCAAAAGTATAAAATATGTTCTAACAAACAAAACAATATTGCATTTACATAGATAATTTATGTTTTATATATTTGCTTAAACCCTTTTTTAATTAGTTTATTTAGAACTTATGTTGTTTGCCGAACGCTTATTGTACACTCGTAAAAAGAAGAAAATTTCACAGGAAGAACTTGCTAGAAAATTAGGAGTTCATGCACCTATTATCGGAAGATATGAACGTGATGAAGTTAAACCATCTGTTGAAGTAGCCACTAAAATTGCCGAAGCTTTAGAAGTATCTCTAGACTATTTAACTGGTTTATCTGATTTAGAACTAGATAAAAATATTATTGATATTATAACAAGTTTACAAAACCTTAATTTAGAAGATAAACAACATATCACAACTACAATTAACGCTTTAATAAGAGACGCTAAAACTCGTAACGCTTATAAATAACAAAACCACAACTTTCGCTGTGGTTTATATAGTATTATTTATTGTTCTGATTACTCTTTCTTATCACCCGAAGGGATTCGGGCGCGAGCTGGGCAGGAATTGCGAAATTATTTATATCTGAAGAAAAACCAATCTTGTCCTCCATATCTTTCTTTCTTTATATTAAAGACAGCTTTATTTAATAAATAATGGTTTTTACTGAGATCAGAAAAATCCCCTTGATTTCTTGGCCATTTAAGATATTTATTTACTTTTCCTCCTTTCACAAAAACTAAAAGACAATAACTATCATTTTCACTAATTCCCGTTTCTAAAACATCCTTCCACGAAAAACCTAATTCCTGATTAATCATCTCTGGAGTTGAATAAGGCTTAAATACATATACCTTATCCCATTTGAAAGAAATTAGTTCATTCATATTTACAACTTCTTTATTTCCATCAATAAATTTTTGAATATTAAAATCAACTTCTTTAAACGTATATTCTAATTTATTCGTAACATTATCTTTGCAACTCAAAAAAAACATTAAAACTATAAGTAACCTAAAACTATTCATAAACTTCATCTTTCATATTTTTATTATTTTTTTTATTTTTTTCAAGACTTTTCATTATTGTTGCCTTACCTTTTTTAGTTAATTTTTTCTTCGTTAACTTTTTAGTTTTAGGATCAATCATAATCATCTCTCCATTAACCATTTTATCTAAAATTTTGGAAGTTAACTCTAAAACACTACTATTTGGGTTATTCTCAGCTACCTTAACACCTATTGCATTATTATGCTTATCCATTTTCTGTTCAATATCTGGACTAATAGAGCCATCTTCATGAGCATCCCCTAATTTTTTAGCCAATTCTTTTCCTACAGTTCTTGTATTTAAAGCATTAAATAAAGCATGCCTTAAGGCATCTCTAGGACCATTATGTCTTCCTATTAAATTACTAGCATCTGAAATAGAAAAAGCCTTCTCTTTATTTTCACTCTTCTTTAACTTATACATATTTAACAAGTTATCAGTAGCAATTGATTTTTCCGTCTTATTAAGACCAGCTTTAGTCATCTTCTTATCTAACTGTTTAGCAGCATATGTAACACCTTCTCTTACTAACCAATTGTGAAGTTCTAATTCTTTCCCCTCTACCTCAGTCCCTAAACCTAGTTTATTCTCTTGAAAAGCATATGTAGAATTATAAACGTACGTATGGGCTAAAGGGTCAATACTTATAAATCTGCCTACAGCTGCATCATAATGTCTATATTTATACTCATATATATTGTATCCCAAATTCTCTGTATATTCTTGACCTTGATATCCCCATTTCTGTGCAGTACTGTTTCCAAGGGAAGAAACCACGTTATTATACCCTTTATGTTTAAGCCCAAAAGGATAATAATTAGATTCTTCTATGATTTCGTTTTGAGTAACAATTCCATCTTTGTTATTATCCGTATACGAAAGCCTTACATTTCCTAAATGGTCTTTGTATTGGTATACATAATCAAAACTTGGCGTAGCAGAAGTTTTATTTCCATTTGTTTTAAAATATTGTTTTACATATCCTTCTGAATGATTAAAAAATTCTAAGGTATTGTTTTTGTAAATATAACCGCCAGCATATTGTGTAGTAACTCCTTCTACGGTTTTACTTAATTTCATTCCCCCAACATCGTATTTATAATCAATATTTTTACCGTTTATAGTTACTCTCGTTGGTAAGTTTAAATGATTGTATTTAATGTTGGTAATTCTCTTATTGTTGTCAACAACCATATTTCCATTGGCATCATACGTATAATCATTAGCTGTATTTATACCATCTTTAAAACCAAAGTTTTTATTTCCGCTATCTACTACTTTTTTAAGTTTATTTCCATTGTCATAAGTGTAAACAAGGTCGTCCATAAATCCAAAAGCAGTAGCCCCAACATTAGTATGTCCTTTTCTGATAAGATTTAGGATATTTCCGTTTTTGTCATAAGAGATTCCCAAGACATCATAATTTGAAGTTGTAGCTCCCGTTGCGCCTGTAATTCGATTCAAGGCATCGTAGGTATAGGTGTACGTCTTTCTACTGTTGTCAACATTCTCTGTTTGCCAACTTGTTTGAGAAATATTACCATTATATAAACGTTTGCCTACTTCCACATCTGTATCGTTGTATCTTATCGTAAAGTTAAATAAATCATTGTCATTTGAAGTGTCTTCATTTATATTTTTTAACCAACCTCTTACATTATACGCATAATCTACCTTTTGTAAATTGCCTCCCACTTTTTTACGTCGTAATTGTCCCAACTCATCGTATTCATTTTCAACAATAGTTTCTGTTGCCTGACTATTTATTTTTTGCTGTTGTCGCAGTAACCTACTAGCATGGTCATATTCAAAAGTATCTACAGTTACAATATCTGTCTTCCCTGTCTTCTTATGCGTACTTTTTGTTTTGAGTATTTTCCCTACAAAATCTATTTTTGATTCTACAATATCTGTAGTTTGTAAGTATGAATTGTGAGAATAAACACGAATTGGTCTTGCTTTTTCATCATAGTATGTTACTGTAGTTATCCATTCATTTGTTCCTAAAACTCTTACTTTACTACCTGTAACCAATCCTTTTAACCTACTTGTACTTACTTTAGACACATCTTCATACAAACTCACACTAACTCCTGCTCCTGCTCTATTAAAAATATAGTTATCATAATAGTTTACTGTTAGAATATTTGTGTTTACATTCGGAAAATTGATATTACTGTAATAAAAATTTGAACCTAAATGATCTAATTTTTCCTCGTAAAATCCACGCTCTGGATTTACTGTTTTTGTATTAGAAGTGTTAAAATAAGACTGCATTACAGGTTGAGTAGCAACTGTTGAGTGAGTATATATACCAGTATAAATTACTCTTCCTAAAATGTCATACTTTGTGAATAACCATTGTTTTTTTATTCTTAAGTTTGCGTCTTGTGTTAATACAGGACGATCTAAATCGTCGTAAATAATATACTCCCAATCTTTACCTGGTATTTTCTTTTCTACTAACCTGTTTCTAGTATCATATACATATTGATAGCATAATTCATTTAGCTTGATAGGTGCAGGTAATGCTGTTGTAGCTTCTGATTTAGGAGGTAATACATAGGTTAAATTTCCGTAATCGTCATACACATAATAAGTGTCGTGAGGTATTTCGACCCCACCTATCAATGCATACGTTCTTTTTAAAACTACTTCTCCAATTTTATTCTTAAATTCTTCAGTAGTATGTAATTTAGTAGTACTTCCATTATGATTCTCATCTTTAGTTACAATTTTATGCAGTTCCCCTTCAGCGTAACTTTCAGGCTCTTTTTGTAATATAGCTATATACCTAGGATCGTTTGTGTTTTTAGTTAAACTAACTGTATATAAAGCAACCTCATTATTTACATTTGTATTATAATTGAATTCTATTTCATGACCCTTTCCTATACCCCATGTTGTACCTGGTGCAGCTTGTTTTAGAACTCTATTTAATGGGGAACCATCAAATTGTTTTTCTGAATATGCATTAACTAAATTAACATCAGTTATTCCAGGAAAATCATCGGAATAATGAGCTTTATAATATGCTTGGGTTGCCAAACTTGAATTCTCCTTTATTGCTCCACCACTGCTAGTAGAAGCATATGGTAAAAATTCTTGTGCTTGTCTACCTAATCCATCATAAGCTATATGTGTTACTATATCTTTTAGGTTTGGTGATTGTTTTATCGCTACACTTTGTTTTGCACGTCCTAATCCATCAAAATAAGTAACAGATTCTCTTACATCTTTATTTTCAAAGATCTCGTTTGTTTTTGTTGGAATTTGAAAACTTCTTGATAAAACATAATTTTCATTACTCAATAGCAATGGTGTATATGGATCAGATATGATTTTAGCTAAAAATTCAGATCCATAGTGAATTCTTGTGTTTGGTTTTAACACAATACTATTTGAAGCTGTTAATGTAACTTTTGAAGTTACTTCATAATTTTGTTTGACTACGTTTATTTGCGAAAAAACAGCAAATGGTAGTACAAGCATTACTAATAATATTTTTTTCATAGCGCTATTAGTTTTTGTATTTGTATTTGTGTTCTTTTATAAGATTTCCTTGAGCATCTTTTATGAACTCTAAGCGATTAAATTCATCATACTGGTAGTATATAGTTTCTCCTCGAGGATCTGTTATGCTTGTTACACCCACTAACGGATCGTAGGTGTAAGTAGTAATTTGTGAATTTTCTAAAGCTGAAACATTACGTAAATTATTTAACTGAGTACGTAAACTATTTTCTGTTGCTTCATTCTTGTCTAAATTCGACATTGTTTGAAGGTTATTTACATAGTTTGATACTTGTGCATATGTAGCATTTTCTATTTTAGCAATAGGTTGGGTTTTATTATACCCCCAAATATATGCTATATGTGTTCCATTTTTCTTACTTACTTCTAAAGGCCTACCTAAGTTATCATATTTGTGGTAAAGCACCTTATCTTCTAGAACTTGCTCTCCTTTAGAGAATTGAATTTTTTCAGGTAAATATAAATTACTCCCAAAATCTTTGTAAAGAGTATAAGTTTCTGAAAGTTTCTTTTGGGAGCGATCAACAGTTTTCCCATAATATCTAATTTGTTTTACCTGTGATGACATTCTGTTCTGGTTGATTAATCCTAACACTTCATTTGTGGGATTTACAATATCAAGCGGGTAAAACAATCTCGTTTCTAGATATGTCTTATCTGAATTATCACCAGCCAATAAAGGATCTGAGACTCTTTGTTCACCTGCTTTATATACTGTAATATTAACAGGGTATATATGTTTACTTAAATTATAATCATATACTTTTTGAGTATTGAAATTTTTAGAAGTAGAAAAAGCTTCATTAAAATATGTCGTCTCACTCTCACTCTTCAATAATGTAACACCTGAAGTTAAATTATAGGTTCTATTTACTACATAATCGAACACATTAGAACAATTAGCTAAGGAAGATCCAATATCATATTTATCACATTTTGAAAATAGTGATTCATAAGGGCAATTTTTACTAGTACTTGAAATATTAACCAAGTTTTCAATCTTACTTCTCTCTTGAAAAATATAATTATACTTTATTCTTTTTACTACAGTATTATTAACATCATAAACTTCTGACTCCAAAAGCTTACCTCTTTTCCAGTTATTACTATTCACAGGTAAATAAGGAAAACTATTCCCTCTTTCATCAGGGAAATTTATAGAAGTCGCATATGTATTAGTAACTATTTGTTCTTCAACATCATTTACATTATAATCTATTATTGACACATTCTGATATTCAACTAGAGACGACTCAGAAGATGGAATATTATTATAATCAGTAATTACATCATACACAAACGTATAGTTTTCTCCTGGTCTTATTATTGTTCCATCTACAGTATTTGTTATAATTTTTATGTGGAATGAATAATCTATATTATACCTATGCATTGGAAACCTAGCCACTAAAGAACCACTACTTTGCTCTGGTTTATTTTTGAAATTATATGTAAACTCTCTATGTAGTAAAAGTTTATTTGCTAATTCACTATCATATTTTTTAACTTTTTTGATACGAACACCTCCTCCAATTTTAAATTTTTCTAAATCTTCTTCGTTATCAATCACATCTAAGTATGAAAATATTAAACTAAAATCCAAGGGTTTAACACCTCTAGGCAAACCTAAATGTTCTAACTCTATTAAATAGTCTCCTTTATGTAAACTAACATCTTTTGTTCTAGTTAAACAATCTTCACAATCTTCTAATTTTATATTCTCTCCAAGTCTTGAATTATCTAAAGTATATTCTCCTTTAATATCTCCAAAAATAACTGGTATAAATCGTACTCTAAATAAATTCTTATCATTCTTATAATGAAAATCACCATTATCTATACCTATCAAATTTAATTTCACCACTTGATCAAAATCAATAGTTAATCCATTAAAAGATTGACTAACATCTGAACTTAATGTTTTATTATAACTTTTTCTTATTTGATTATTGGAACTGTCCGTGGTATAATCATCTATCGTTTGGTCTCTTATATAACTGTATGAATTAGACTCAAATTCGTATTCTGTTTTTCCTCCAGTTGGATGTACAATCGACTTTAACAAACCTGTTGTACAATACCTTTCATTTGTCTTTCTATCCCCTCCATTAAAATAACTTAATTCTGGTAAATTAGGAATGGCGTTACTGTTATTTGCGTTATTGAAGAACCCCCAATAATCAAGGTCTTTCGAATTAGTTGCTGGTAATAAATTAGCTTTGTTATACTCTAATTTATATATCAGTGCTTCAGTACTAATATTACCATACTCTTTTACTTCTTTTAAGAACAAGCGATTCCCAACTCCTTTATATTCGTAGTTAAAGTTGAACTTTTTAATTAAATTTCCATGAAGATCTTTAATTTTTAGTTCTTTTAAAGATGCTCCAGTATGTTCATTTTGATCGTCTAACTTTAAATAATCTAACCTTCCTTTCTCATTTTCAAATTCTATTTCTCCAATATCAGTTATACTAATTTTTTTTACTTTAAGTGTGCTGTTATTAGTTCTAATGTGTGAAATTGTTTTCTCTGGTAATAGTTGCGATAAAAAACTTGTCTTATAAACACTTTTTAAACCTCTATATAATTCAGCATTTTTATCAGTTCTATTTTCTGATGCAGAGAAACTATCATTAACTTCAGTGATAAATTCATAGTTATAAGATAAAATTTCTTCACCAGTATAAGATTCTACTTTTGACAAATTCCAAGCTGATGCATAGAAATCGATTGGTGGTGGAAATTGTCTTACAAAAGTTCTCCCTTCTGGTTCTATGATATCTGACCATTTATTAACTGTTGTAAATTCTTTATCCTCAAAAAAGTATTTATACCCTCTATCGTCAACTATATTAAAACTATCAATTCTTCCTTCACTATCGTAATCTAGATTGATTTTTAATGTACTTTCAGAATCGACATATACCTGCTCTAATCCACTTGAATCTTTATATAAAATCATTTTTCCACTATGACCCAAGAAATTAAAACTAAAAGAATCTGGCTCCCCATCATAACATCCTTTTACTACATCATAAAGAAATTGCTTTCTTTCTTCCGTGGTATGAGACGCGTATTCATAATATCCGTTATTTAACACACCATAGAATTTCCTTTCATCTGGTATTCCTTTCATTGTTCTTGAAATGGCTCCTCCAGAAAACAGAGACCATCCTGTGCCTAACAACCCAGCCACACTTTTAACCATGACCCCGTTAGTGTGATAGTTTAACGATAAATTGAAATTAAAGGCTTTGTCTTTCGTTACTGTTCCGAACAGTGGAATACTGATACTAGGAATACCCGTATAATTATTAGTAGGAAAACTAGTGAAACTCATTAAATTACTTATAGTCGGTGATGGAGGAATCACGGTAGGTGGTTGAATATAATCATCTCTATATCCTCCTTCTAGTTGCGCTGATATTTTAACTACAATAAATAACAGCAACAGAATCGTTACTTTTTTCATAAAATGTAATGTGTTTGATTTTTTAGCAATTAATTAAACAATCTTTTTTCAAACACAAAGATATAAATTGTTTTGGTATAACAACTAGTTACCTAAAAATTAACATTTAACTATTGTAGTGATTATCTGAAAATTACTTACGCAATAGACAACTAATATTGTCATTATATTCAATTCCGCAAAAAACTTATTATATATAGTATTTCTTCAAAACGTAAAAGACCAATCAAACTATTTCTTTTCTATTTATTTGCCTAAATTTGCGCATCTAAAAAATATCAAAATGTACAGATCGCATACTTGTGGCGAGTTGAGAACGTCGCATATAAACACTGAAGTAACCCTAGCAGGCTGGGTTCAAAAATCAAGAGATAAAGGGTTCATGATTTGGGTTGATTTAAGAGACCGTTATGGGATTACACAATTGATTTTTGATGAAGAACGTACCTCTAAAGATATTATTGAAAAAGCAAAAACTTTAGGTCGTGAATTCGTAGTACAAGTTAAAGGTAACGTTATTGAACGTGCTTCTAAAAACTCAAATATACCAACTGGAGATATCGAAGTTTTAGTTTCAGAATTAACCGTTTTGAACAATGCTAAGTTGCCTCCATTCACTATTGAAGATGAAACTGATGGTGGTGAAGATATTCGTATGAAATATCGCTATTTGGATATTCGTCGTAATCCTGTAAAAGACAGTTTGATTTTCCGTTCAAAAGTATCAATGGAGGTTCGTAAGTATCTTTCTGACAAAGGTTTTATTGATGTAGAAACTCCATATTTGATAAAATCTACTCCTGAAGGAGCTCGTGATTTCTTAGTGCCTTCAAGAATGAATGCAGGACAGTTTTATGCATTACCACAATCTCCTCAAACCTTCAAACAATTATTAATGGTTGGCGGAATGGATAAATACTTTCAAATTGTAAAGTGTTTTAGAGATGAAGATTTACGTGCCGATCGTCAGCCAGAATTCACACAAATAGACTGTGAAATGGCTTTTGTTGAACAAGAAGATATTTTAGAAATTTTTGAAGGAATGACACGTCATTTATTAAAAGAAATAAATGGTGTTGAAGTTGATAAGTTTCCAAGAATGTTATTTGATGATGCTATGCGTTTATACGGAAATGACAAACCAGATATTCGTTTTGGAATGGAGTTTGGTGAACTAAACGAAGTAGCGCAACATAAAGAATTTAAAGTGTTTAACGATGCTGAGTTAGTCGTAGGTATTGCTGTTCCAGGTGCTGCTTCATATACTCGTAAAGAAATTGATAAATTAATTGACTGGGTAAAGCGTCCGCAAGTTGGTGCTTTAGGAATGGTATATGTAAAATGTAATGAAGATGGAACTTTCAAGTCTTCTGTAGATAAATTTTACGATCAAGAAGATTTAGCTAAATGGGCTGAAAAAACTGGTGCTGAGTCTGGAGATTTAATTTGTATTTTATCTGGTAAAACAACAAAAGTACGTGCACAATTGAGTGCGTTACGTATGGAAATGGCCGAGCGTTTAGGTTTACGCAAACCAAATGAGTTTGCTCCATTATGGGTAATCGATTTTCCTTTATTAGAATTAGACGAAGAAACTGGTCATTATCATGCAATGCATCACCCATTTACTTCTCCAAAACCTGGGCAAATTGAATTATTAGACACCGATCCGGGAGCTGTTAAAGCAAATGCGTATGACTTAGTTTTAAATGGTAATGAAATCGGTGGTGGTTCTATTCGTATTCACGATAAAGAAACACAAGCAATTATGTTCAAGCATTTAGGATTTACTGAACAGGAAGCTAAAGAACAATTTGGTTTCTTAATGGATGCTTTTGAATATGGCGCTCCACCTCACGGAGGTTTAGCTTTTGGGTTAGATAGACTGGTTGCTATTTTAGGCGGACAAGAAACTATTCGTGACTTTATTGCCTTCCCAAAAAATAATTCAGGACGTGATGTAATGATCGACGCTCCTGCTACAATAGACAATCAACAGCTAAAAGATTTGAGTATTCAACTCGATGTACAAGAATCATAATAAATTAAACCCCGCTAAAGCGGGGTTTTTTATTTGTTGTAAGAGTATTACAAATTTCATTAAAAGTATTCCACTTATACATTGAAGTGGCTCAAAAATTAGTTGACATCTTATTTTTCGTTTATTTCTTACTTATTTTGAGGTATTAAAAGTCAAAACGACTTCATGATCACAGCAAACTAAAACTATGAAAGAATTAAAAATACTTTGTTTTTTATTATTCTCAATCAATACCTTTTTTGCTCAAAAGGCTAAAGAGGTTGATATTTGGAGTGGTCGATATAGAATGGAGCCTCTTGAAAAAAAAGATAACACACCTTCGGAAGTAATGTATACCATCAAAAAACTTTCTGATGCAAACCCTGATAATCTAGCTGGACGATATCAAGATGATTTGAAACGTTGGATTATGATAAGAGTTGGAAAACCTAAAGAAAAAGTTAATTTACGTAGATTTCTATTTAATTCAGAAAATAACGAGTATGATGAATTTGGTTGGACTGAATTACATAAACAAGGTAAAATAAACTGTATGCAGGGCGCACGGTTTTTTATATGTAAAACACAAAAAAATAAAACCTTAAACATTGGTGGCGACGAAAACCTTTTCACAAAATCTGGCTTTTTTGGTGTGCTACTACACTACGGTGCGTTTGAACTTTACAAAGTAAATTAACCCAAGGATAATACCTCTATTATGGAGTTATACTTTAATATAATCTTGTTTTTAACTTAAGAAAGTCATTTTACGCTAATTTTAAAAAAGCTACATTTGGATTTTGCTTCAAAAATTGATACTTATGGAATTTTGGTTCGTTATTTTATTTATTTGTTTATTTTTTATTAATAAAAACATCAATGCGAAGTTTGAGCATTTAAACAGAACCATTGACGATTTAAAGAATAAAATAAAGTATTTGCAACATAAGGTTGCTACACCTCTTCCATCTGTAAAAAAAGAAAAAGAGGAAATTAAGACCCCTGAAATAACTAAGCCTGAAGAAAAGTATATACCTTCTACTGTTATTGAGAAACCTCCTATTATTCCTGCTAAAATAGTTGAAAAAACTAAGGAAACTACCGAAGAACCTATCAAAAACACACCTTATACTGCGGCAAATAGACCAAAACAAACCATACCGTTAAAAGACTCGATTAAAAAAGAACCTAAAGTTTACATACCTAAAAAATCATGGTTTGAATCATTTAAAGAGAAAAATCCTGACCTAGAAAAATTCATAGGTGAAAATTTAATTAATAAAATAGGAATTCTAATCTTAGTTTTAGGAATTAGCTTCTTTGTTAAATATGCTATTGATAAGGATTGGATTAACGAACCTGCAAGAGTTGGTATTGGTATACTATGTGGTGCTTTAGTAATGGGAGTAGCTCACAAATTAAAGAAAAATTATGCTTCTTTTAGCTCAGTTTTAATAGCAGGAGCTATCAGTATCTTTTATTTTACAATATATATTGCATTTCATGAATACCAGCTATTCAGTCAAACAGTAGCGTTTAGTATTATGACTGTCATTACTGCGTTTAGCGGCTTAGTTTCTATTTCCTACAATCGCCAAGAATTGGCTGTTTTATCTTTAATCGGTGGATTTGCTGCGCCTTTTTTAGTGAGTACAGGTAGTGGAAATTATGTTGTTTTTTTTAGCTACATCGCCATTTTAAATATTGGAATATTAGCTATTTCTTATTTTAGAAAATGGAAAGTCGTGACCATTTTAGACTTTATATTCACAACGCTATTATTTAGTAGTTGGTGTATTACTAAGATAGGAACTGAAGATTTTTCGCATAGCGGTGCATTGCTTTTTGCTACACTATTCTACTTTATATTTAGCATTACCATTGTTTCAAATAATCTTAGAAATAAAGGTGTGTTTTCTACAATCGAATACTTTATTCTTGTTGCAAATACGTTCTCGTTTTTTGGAATTGGTATGATAATCCTTAATGACTGGGAATCTGATTTAACAGGTGTATTTACCTTACTCCTAGCGACATATAACATCATTTACGCGGGTATTTTATACAA
Source organism: Tenacibaculum sp. (assembly GCA_020629275.1). GTDB lineage: Bacteria > Bacteroidota > Bacteroidia > Flavobacteriales > Flavobacteriaceae > Polaribacter. The sequence continues at coordinate 28,010 of JAHDDQ010000003.1, forward strand.
AAAATTCGGATTAGATAAGAATGCTGTATACCTGCTAATTGGTTTGGCATTAACCTTTGTTACATTAACAATACCTATACAATTTAAAGGAAATCAGATTACTCTATTCTGGGCTATAGAAGCAGTTCTATTATTTTGGTTGTCTAAAAAATCTAAAATTGAATCTTTTAAATTAGGCGCAATCGTAGTCCAATTATTAACTATTATTAGTTTATTAATTGACTGGAAAAGGTATACTGGACCAGAAGTTTTTTCTGTTATCTTAAATCCAGTTTTCATAACAGGTTTAGTCGTAAGTATTTCTTTATTTATTACCAATAAATTATTGCATAAAAAAGATACGATTACCACGCGTTTTTTCTCTCTACCTGTAGCTGTGTATAAATCTATAGTATTAATTACGACAATAATTATTGCTTACTTTACAGGGATTTTAGAAGTTAATTATCAAGCTTCACAATTTTTAGAAAATGATGTTTCTGCTTTATCTTTTACGGTAACTTATCATTTTATAAGCATCGCATTGCTTTTATATTTGTCTAAGTATTTTAACAATAAAGGAATTACAAAAGGAATTACAATTGTTAGTGTTTTCTCTATATTTTTATATATCGTATTATTCTATAAATTACCTGAGCGTGAGATAATAGAAAACTTTACTAAAGGTATAGCTACTAACTATGCATTTTACCTTCATTACATAATTTTAGGATGTTTGGTTTATTTTGGATATCAGTTATTTCAAAAAACAAACTCAATTTTTAATCTTAAAAACAAACAGAATAAATGGCTTCCTTGGCTCTTTGTTTTTGCTATCATATACATATTTAGTAACGAATTAATGATTCATGGAGTACAGTTTTCCGATACTGGTAATAATACTGAATTTATGGCTGAACTTTCTGACACAAGTGATAACTTCTATCAGAAGAGAACTTACATTAGAGACTCTATTCGTAAAATTCAAACTCAAATTATAAAAATAGGTTATCCAATACTCTGGGGAGTTTTCTCTTTTATTTTTCTGATAATAGGTATTAAAAAACAATGGAAAACATTACGCGTAATTGCGCTGTCTTTATTAGGTTTAACAATCGTAAAATTATTTGTATATGATATTAAGAATGCTTCAGAAACAGGAAAAATTGTTGCTTTTATTTTACTTGGAGTCTTAATTTTAATTATATCGTTTGTATATCAAAAAATAAAAAAATTAGTTATTAATGAAACACCCGAACATGAAGACGAAAAAGCTTAGCTTTTTAATCCTGGTTTTTTTGGTTTTACATACTTATTGCCAAAATTATATAGGAACTATAGATACCATTAAGCAAAAAGGACTACATAAAATTATGCTTTCCAAAGAAATACGTTCTGCAGCAAATGAGAACTTCAATTCTTTGCGAATTAAAGATGTTAAAGAAAATGAAGTTCCGTATACTTTAATTTATAATACTAATACTGTATTTTCTAAATTTTTACCTGCAAAAATTATTTCTAAAAAAGTACTCAAAGATTCTATTACCTCTCTTATTTTGGCTAATGTTAGTGGAAAAAATCAGCAACGAATTGTACTTAAAATTGCAAATAATAACATCATAAAATATTACACAGTTTCAGGTAGTAACGACACTGAAAACTGGTTTGGCTTAGTCTCTAATAAGAGGCTAAATTATTTAAATTCAAAACAAAAAACATTTACAGAGAAGGTAATCGAATTTCCCCTTAATAATTATCGATTCATACGTATTGATTTTGATGATAAACATTCTTTACCTATTAACATTTTAGATGCTGGGGTTTACAGGAGTAAATTTTTCGTTCAAGAGCCTAGTATTATTGATAATTTTAAGCAGGAATCAATTACTCCAGAAAATAGAAAAACAACACAATTAAAATTTACAGCTAATAGTAGCCATAAAGTGAATACAATTGCGTTTTCAATTACGTCTGATTTCTTTTTAAGAAAAGCTAAAATCATTGTAAAAGAAAAACGAACTATCAAAAAAAGGATTGAAACTTACGATAAAATTATTGCTATTTTCCAGTTAAACTCTAAGAATAATAACACGTTCGATGTTCGTGGGTTAAATACTAACGAGTTTTATGTTGAAATTGAAAATGAAGATAATCCTCCGTTAACTATTGATAAGATTACTTTTTTTCAAGATCCGATATACATGGTTACCAACCTGAATAAAGATGAAAAATATAATATAATTATCGATAGTACACTTTTAAAGCCGAAATATGATATTGGAAATTTTATTTCCAATACTATAAGCTCTATTGAAAAAACTACTGTGCTCAATTTTCATAAAGTAGAACAAAAATCTCAAGAACTTAAAAAGCCAGCTTTTTGGCAAACAAAAACCTTCATGTGGGTTTGTCTTATTTTAGGAGGAATCTTTGTAGTATTCTTTGCTCTAAAATTACTAAAAGATATCAATACTGAATCATAAGGAGTTACTTTGAAAAGTACTCCACTTAACAATAAAACAGGTATTTCCTAATTAGGAAATACCTGTTTTATTGTTACTTATAATTTTTATCAACGTGTTGAAATAAAATAAGGCTCAGGGTATGTTTTTACCTTCAAATCATTCACTAAACAAAAAACTATATTCGTTACTAATGATGCTGCTAAATATGATCCTACTACTAATTGAGGTGGTGTAATTTGTGTTGATTTTTCCTTATACTTTTCATAAAAATCATAAAACCAATCCAACTCTAAATCTTTACGTGCTTCAAGATACTCAAACATATTTTGTACTAATACAAGCTCAAATCTACCGGTGCCTCTTGCAATATCATAAATTTGCTCACTCTCGGGTGTAACTAAATAAGCAGCAGAGGCCCAACCAAAATTTAATGGGTGTATTACAGGAATTCCTAACTCTTTACAAACTTCATCAAACACAAAAGGAGTTTCCAAAGTATCAAAATCTATTGCATTAATTGCTATATCACATCCTGATACATAATTTTTTATTGTTTTTGGTTCTAAAAACACATGATGATGCGCTATTTGTACCTTAGGGTTAATTGCTTCAAGACGTTTTGTTATGGAAGCGACTTTAGAAGAATTTATATCTTCTTCAGTATAGTTTTGTCTATTCAAATTTGATTTTTCAACTTCATCTCCATCTATAAAAACAAAACTTTCAAAACCTAAACGTAATAATCCTTCTGCGATAATGCTTCCTAAGCCTACTCCTCCAAAAACAATTTTTACTCCTTTAATTTTATCTTGTTGCTCTGGGGTAATGTATAATACATTCTTGTGATATCTTTCATTATCATGCATTTCAGCTAATGACTTTTTCTTTTTTTTCACTTATTTTCGTGTTAGATTATGATATTGGTTTTACAATACTAACGATTTTTTTATTCTGTATTACTTTTTTCTCTGTAAAATAAGCCTCTAGATAATCTTCTAAAATCATTAAAAATAAAATTTACATTAAGAATATCTTGCCATCAAAAATGAATTGTTTAATTTTAATATGTTTCATAAAAACACCATCTTACCATGAACAAATTTTTAGTTTTTTCCTTATTCTCACTACTTCTTTTAAAATCTTCTTTTTCCCAAGAAATGTCTGGACAAGAACTCTTAGAAAAGGCTATTAAATATCACGATCCTAACGGTAACTGGCAAAAATTTAACGACTCGTTAGTTGTAACTATGGCTACTCCTAAAAAAGCGAGTAGAGTAAGTAAAATACGCATAAACTTAATCAAAGACTATTTTTATGTAAAAGCTTCAAGGAATAAAAAAATAACCGAGTACACGATAGATAAAGAACAGTGTTCCATGCTACTTAATGGTAAGACACCAACAAATACAGAGAAAAAAGAATATAATATTAATTGTGAACGTGCCAATTTATTCAAAAACTATTATACCTATTTGTACGGACTTCCTATGAAGTTAAAAGATGAAGGAACAATAATTCATGAAACTGTTCAGCGTAAAAAATTCAAAGGAAAGGAGTATCTTATTTTAAAGGTCACTTATAACGAAAACGTAGGAAAGGATACTTGGTATTTCTACTTCAATACTAAAACATATGCTATGGAAGTTTATCAATTCTTTAAAGAGACAAAAGATAGCGGAGAATATATCATATTATCTGGAGAAGAAGTTATTAGTGATATTAAAATACCTAAAATTCGTGCTTGGTATTACAATAAAAATGATGGTTACTTGGGAACAGATACTTTGAAAAAAAGCATGTAGCATGTTGCGCTCTAAAAAAATATTAAAAAAAATTCTTATTTGGCGCTACAAGCATATATCCGAACGTCAGTTTGAGTACATTTTAAGTGTTTTTGTGGGCTTTTTAGCTGGAATAGGCACATTAGTTTTAAAAAACTTAACCTATTTTTTTGAATGGGTTTTAGAAGGAAACTTAATTAAAGACTACCACTATTCATTCTATTTTCTATTTCCTATTATTGGCTTATTTATAGTTCATTATATTAAAAAGATTATTCTAAAAAAAGATATTGGTCATGGAATATCAACCACGCTACAAGCAGTCTCTAAGAAAAGTGGTATCATAGAACAGTATAAAATGTATGCTTCAATACTCACTGCTCCTATAACCGTTGGTTTTGGTGGTTCTGTAGGTTTACAAGGTCCTGCAGTTAGTACAGGTGCTGCTTTAGGTTCTGGGATTGCACAATTATTTCATGTAAACACAAAAACAAGAATGTTATTAATCGGCTGTGCAACAGCTGGTGCCATGTCTTCAATGTTTCAAGCACCTATCGCAGCTATTATTTTTGCCATAGAAATTTTTAGTTTAGATATGGCCTTTACTTATTTAGTTCCATTACTACTTGCTTCTGTATCAGCTGTGGTAACTTCTTACTTTTTTCTAGGTCAAAATTTACTTTTTAAACTAAAACTAACAGATTCTTTTCAAATTCAAGATATTGTCTTCTACATCTTACTAGCAATAGTTACTGGATTTGCTTCTGTTTATTTTTCTAAAATTTACTTTGCAATCATCAATTTTTTTAGACGTTTCAAAAATCCATTCTATAAATTATTATGGAGCTCTTTAGCCATAGGCCTTTTATTGTTTTTAATTCCTCCTTTATATGGTGAAGGGTATGATATTATAAATAATCTACTTGCCAATAACGCAAGCAAAGCATTGAGAAATTTACCTTATGCTATTGATACTACTGATGTTTGGACAGTCATTCTTTTTTTATTAATAATAGGTGTTTTAAAGGTTGTTGCCATGACTACAACATTTGCTGCTGGCGGTGTTGGTGGTATTTTTATTCCAACATTAGTTATGGGAAGTATTCTAGGTAATGTTATTGCAAAGTTTATTAAACAATTTGGTTTTTCAATATCAGAAACTAATTTTACGCTAATCGGAATGACTGGCTTAATGGCTGGGGTTTTACATGCTCCTTTAACTGCTATTTTTTTAATTGCTGAAATTACAGGAGGATATGATTTATTCGTTCCCTTAATGTTAGTATCTGCTATCTCATACGCTATTACAAAATACTTTGTTTCTAACTCTATTTACACTATTGAATTAGCACAAAGAGGTGAACTTATTACTCACGATAAAGACAAGAATGTGATGATGATGATGGATATTGATAAAGTCATTGAACATAATTTCGTTACGATTTCAGAAACTATGACTTTAGGTGAAATGTTGAAAAATGCCGTTACCAAATCAAGTCGAAATATTTTCCCCGTTCTTAATGAAAAAGCTCAATTTTTGGGCATAGTACTTTTAGATGATATTCGTCCAATTATGTTCGATCAGAAACTATACACTTCTGTAACGGTGTTAGATGTAATGAAAAGTGCTCCTGCTGTTATTTTTAATACTGATACTACAGAACAGGTAATGCAAAAATTCAAGGAAAGTAGTGCTTGGAATTTACCTGTAGTAGACGATAAAGGACGGTATATTGGTTTTATTTCTAAATCTAAATTATTATCTGTTTACAGAACAAAATTACTTGAAGTTACATCTTAACTTAATCCTGAAGAAGGATATAACTTAAGCTCGATACAAGAATTTCGAAGAAAAGTTTATTAATTCATAATATATGTTATTCCAAAGCCTTTTGCACTGAAGTAATCTTTCTTTTTCAGTAAAAGATTACCACGTAAAACTTTATTTTATTACGTTTTTTTCGCAATTCGAATTGTTAACGAGCGTGTATGAGTGGAATCATGTCAAGCTTTAATTTGATAAGTTGTTTCTGTTGGTCATTTCTATTGTTAGAAAAGAATTTCGCACTGTTCTAAATAAACATTTATATTTATACAAAAAATTAAGAATGTCTGATAAATTACACCACGATATCATTGATAATTATGAAGAATTAAAATACAGCTTATTAAAAGCACAAACATTTGACGAAGAACATTTTGGCTTTCCTGAGGTTTACTATAAAATTATGGAAACTGATATGCAACGTGTAAATGCTTTTAAAAAAGCTTTTCAACTTCATAATAACTTCAAAAATACAATAGTTTGCGAAATAGGTGTAGGTACACTACCATTAACAAAATTATATATGCCCTATGTGAAAAAAGCATATTTAATTGAAAACAACCCAAATTTAATTCCATTTATAAAAGAAGAAGTTGCTAAACATGATTGGGCAGATAAGGTAGAAGTTATTTTTGCAGATGCTTTAACTGTAGAATTACCTGAAAAAGTAGATCACATTATTGGTGAATTAATGAGTATATATTGTGCTAATGAATTTCAGGTGCAAATATTTCAACACATGCGAAATTACTTGCAACCAAACGGAAGTTTATTTCCAAACAGAATTGTAAATTTTGCACGTTTATGTGAAGCAGAAATCGATACAAACATTCATCATTATCCAGTAATGTTTACAAGACATCAACCGATGTTTCTAACACAGCAATTTTTAGTGAATGAAATTGAATTACTAAAAGAAAAGAAGCAAGGAGTAAATTTAAGTTTCTCTGTACCTGTGTTATTTTCTGGTACTGTTAATGCCTTATATTTAGAATCTTATGTTGAAGTGACTGAAGGTTCTAATTTTACTGGTACCGACAGTTTAATGCCTCCAACAGTCTTAAAAACAACAAATACACAAGAAGTAAAAGCGGGTGACTTAGTGCATATTGATTTTAGTTTTGATTATGGTTCTTCTTTAGATAAAATTAGCTGTATTTTGTCTTAAATGAATTTTATTTTAAAATATATAAATCAATTATTTACACCTAAATTTAAACCTTCTGAAGAAGATTTATCTGTTTTAGAACACATAAGCAAAGAGACCGTGCACAATAAAGATATTGAAGCACAAAAGGAAGATGAAGCTGACTCAAATTTAAAATTTCTTTTACTAATATATAATGAGCTAAAAGCAGAACGAAAAAAAGGACTTCTGAATAAGTATGGAAGTTTTGAAATAGATTTCACAGAATCTAGTACTTATTATGAACTAATAAGTGAGCCGTATAAAAGAAGAATTTCTTTTCTTTATTTTATGGTACAACTAGTAAAAAAGGAAATAAAAGAAGCTCCTCATTTTGACACACTTTTTATATCTAGATTTTTCAATACCATATTGAATACAAAATTAAATCTTTCAGAACAAAACATAGTAGATTTTTTCTTACTCTCAAATTCAAATGAATTTCCACATTTTCATATCCATACAGATATACTTCTTGAAAAAATAGAAACATATTCTAATGAAAATGAGATTAGCAAAAAACTTATAACACTCATTAGAAAGAAAGTGTTTGTGAATTTATACGGTTCTTCTTATGAAACCACTGCTTATAAAAAAGCAAGTAAATTACTTACAAATTGGAAATTTAGAGCGTATAAAATTCCGTTTCTTTTATTGCCCGATTATTTCGGGAATAAGGTAAATGCAATCCTTATAAATTCTGAACAACAAAAAGCAATGAACTTGTCTAAAGTTTTATGCTTACTTTCTTCCCCACAAAAAAAAGTCAATTATCACAAAGAAATTACACAATTAATTACTCTCATCGGTATTAAACCATTTACTAATTTAACCAACGATATTCTTAAACTCGCTTCTTCATTCAAGCCTAAAATAAGAGTTACTGCTTTTTGGTCCTCTACAGAAAAAAAACACATAAAAACAACGAGTTATATTGGTATGTTTGAGGAGAATTTAATTATTGTTTCTGAACTGTTGAAAACTTTGAAAAGAGAAGCACTCGTACATAATATCTCTTCTGATATTATAGCCAAAATAGCAAAAAGAAGTTATTCTCTAAAAGATAACATAAGATTAAGGAAAGGAACCACTACATTAGGTAATCTGTGTTTAGAATTACTTGCTTATGACCTTGGTTCTGAGGGAAAAGAAAAGCTGAAAGAGCTATACAATGAAACTACTTATAAAAGGGTAAAGAAAAGAATTAATGCTGTTGTAAAAACACTTCAAAAAAATGGAGAAAAAACATTTTTAAAGTAAACTATTAGCGCTATGAAATTTATTTTAAAATATTTAAAACAATTATTTAAACCGAAATTTGTACCCACTAAAGAAGATCTCTTAATTTTAGAAAACAAAGCAAATAATAAAGAAAACACCTTTGAAACTAAGCAAGATAAAATAGCTGAATATCATATAAATTTAGACATGCTGCTGGCAATACACGAGCAAGCAAAACAAAAAACAAAAAAGGTATACTTTGACTCTGGTTATATTGAGTTTAAAAAACTTAATATCTATAAAAATTTCATAAAACAACATTCTGAAATACGTGTTTCCTTTTTATATTTTTTAATTAAAGTATTAAACATTCCACCTGCTAGCGTTTATCATATACAAACGCATTTCAAAACAGCTCTTTTTGCCTCTGTTTTATCAACGAAGCTTAATGTTACAGATAAGGTCTTACATGATTTCTTTCTGTTCTGGAAATCTAAAGACTATTATGCTTTAAAAATACCTTTACACTTACTTACTAAAAAAATAACGGATTTTTCTAGTGAACATAATCTTAGCAAAGCATTTCTTAGTACACTAGAAAAATATGTGACTCATATTCCTACTGTTGATGGATATAATACGCATGAAAAAGATAACGATAGAATTTATAGAACGATAATTAATCAGAAGTTTAGAAAGGAAGCTCCTATCTTTTTTTTATTACCCGATTATTTTGGAAAAAAAGTAACTGAAATTCTTTTACAGAAAGATCATAAGCATAAAGAGGCTCTAGCTACAATTTTATACTTGGTATCATTAAAAAAGAAAAAAAATAGTCAGAAACAACAAATCCAAGATGCAATAGACACACTTGGGAAAGTAATCTTCCAAAAAGAAGCTATCGAAATATTACGCATCGCGTCAGCGTTTAAACCAAGGTTAAAGTTAGCTGTTTTTTGGCATGGATATTTACGTAAAAATGTGTGTGTAAAAAGCTATTTCAGATTGTTTGACGAGAACGTAATGATTATCTGTGGATTACTACACCTACTTATAGAAAATGATTTAATAAACAAGTTACCCTTACAAATTATTAGCACTATCACTAAAAGAAGTTATACTTTAAAACAAAACATTAAGTTAGCTAGAAGTTCAACTAAATTAGGCGACATATGCATTGAAATACTTGCCTTACATAGTGGTAAAGAAGGTAAAAAAGAGCTCAAAAACATCTACAATGAGTTTACCTACAAAAATGTGAGACGTAAAATTGAAATACTCTCTGAAAAAGTTAAGACTATAGAAGGAGAATCATTTCTTTAATAATTTAAGATTATAATCTTTCTTTTAAATAGTTATGAATACTAAATAAAAACTTTTTGTTTTTTTAGATATTTAACTTAACGCTACATGAAACTATCTTACAATGGTTAAAGTATATTGTTAAATTTCAATATCAAAACCAATAATATCTCTAATTCCTCTATATGCATTGTTCTTAGGATGTATTGGAGTAACGTAATGCCACAAATCATTACCAAACGTTTTCTCTTCACCAGTATCTGCTTGAAACGCAAATTTACCTGGAGTTAAAGCTTCATTAAAAATTAAATCATTTCTATGATCTATTTTTTCAAAAATTTGCGTCTCTCCACCAACAATATTTTCTCTATTGACTACTAATGCTGAAACTATGTAAGGCGCTCCATCTTCATGAACTCCTTCAGGTGAATTTTCACCTTTTATTTCTCTCTGAGTAATTGTTCGCATAAAATGGCTTGTTACTTTAAGTTTTGAAACTTCTGGATGAATAATTTCAACTAAGTTAAATACAGCTTTCAGTAATGAATAGAATTGCTCATTCTCAACCATTCTTTTTTCTGCCTGTTTAAAAACACGTTCCCAACTTCTAAAATCAGAGACTTCCTGATTGAACACTTCTGGATATGCCCTTTCAACATGAATATCGCTTCCTTCTTTTCTAATAACAAAGGAAGAAATATTACGTTGACGCGTAATTACTGATATCGTTTTAAATTGCTCTTTTTCTGTAGTATTTAGCTTTTCTAGCCAAGGTTTTAATACTTCGATACCTACTTTCTTTTCAAAATACAACTTATGTACCTCCTCAATGGCATTTTGATCTTCGATAAAACGCTTTTTGAGAAATTTTACTTGATTTTCTCTTGCTAAATACGCATCATCTTCTAATTCATCAAAAAAAGGCTTAAAAGTATTTAAAAAGACTTCTTTATCTAAATTTAAATCTTCTAATGATCCTATTCTAATAGGAGATTTTATCGTTCTGTTTATTCTTTTTGAAATATCCTTTTCAGTAATCATTTGTCAAATTTAGTCTTAAGATACGCGATACAAGCTGGTTTATTTAACGTCCAATATGCATAGGGTATTGCTATAATCTGAATGTTAACACGCAATAATGTTTTGTATTGGTCTATAGAAAAAGCTCCTTCCATTTCTCCAGGATATCCAATTAAATCAATACAAATTGTTTTTGTATGCGTTGCTATAACCATATCAAAAATGTAGCCTGCAATAGAGTGATTTACTATAATATCATCTTTAGTTACCCCTAATTTTACTATTTCATGATATACCTCATCTGCAAAATTATCTGCATATGTGTTTTCTTCATAATGACTCTGATAATTTTTTGTCTCAGAAAAATAATCCATTAACAAATGCTTATTACTGAAATTTTTAGTATCAAAAGAATAGTATAAAAACTGTTTTTGTTTTGCTCTAGTAATACTTACATTAAATACATCTTCTCTATTTAAGTAGTTAAACACAGATGCACTTGTTGTGTTATCAACAGTAAAGGTTAAATACATAAAATCGCGTTCTTCTCCTTGAAAATCAAATGGCGAACCTACCAGTATTTTGTGTTTCTTTAGCGTTGCAAGATCAAAAGTTTCTAATTTATTCTTTAAATAATTTACTTGATCTCTAAATGGGGATAAGATACCTATTGATGTTGATGCTTTACTCGGTAAGTCGGTTTCATCTTTAATAAGTTGTTGTATATCTTCTAAAACTTTGTTGATTTCAGCTTCATTAACTCCACTTTTATTTTTTGTTCCGTTACACTGAATCCAATGAATTCCTGAGCTTTTGTCATGAATACTAATCGTTGACATTATTTTCAGTTTTTCATCGTAAAATTTTGTGTTACTAAACTGAATTATATCTGGTACACTTCGATAATGTTCATCTAAAAAATGAAGGTTTTCCTGTACTTCTAATTTTTCTGTTATGTAATCTAAGAAGCTGTTTTTTCTATAATTAAAAACGTCTACATCATGAATTAATCCTAATTCTGATGCTGTTTTTTCCATAATATCTCCTGAAAGAAACGAAACATGTTTCAATTGTTTAGGATCGCCAACTACAACTATTTTTTTTGCTCTTGCTAATACAGGAATCATAGTGGCAATGTCACATTGAGAAGCTTCATCGATTATAGCTACATCAAAAATGTCGTTTTCTAATGGAATAAAAGTATTTAGATCTGTTGTTTTAGAAATCCATATCGGAAAACAATCTATAATTTTTTTAAAATTTATAGTTTCTAACAACTGCGATTTTGCCTCAGGATTTCTCGATTTAGATAAGGTTAATAAATCACGTAACGTAGCTCTATCCGTTCGTAATGATTCCTGAATTTTATAAGAAGCTCTCTCTGTTACAATTTTCTTAATTATACTATTTCTCTTTTGAATGTAGTGGCTTAACAAATCTATAAGTTGCCAAAAGGGAAACTCTTTAAGTACTTTTTTAGAGACATAACTTTTACGAATTCTTTTGAAAAACGAAGGTTTATAATCGAGTAACAATTCTGCCTTATCTAACTCTCGTTTTTCTCTATCGGCTATTTCGTCTTCTAGCTCCTTAATCTTTTTCTTTGTAGCTGCTAATTCTTTCTCTCGGTCTTTTATCAATTTGCCACTAACTTCAATTGGATTATTGTAGTTTAAGATTGAAACCAGCTTGTTTTTTACTTTAGTTTTATAATTTCTTCCAGATCCTACTCGTAGTGTTAATCCTTTAATTCCTAAATCTGAAGTTATTTTTTCATTTAAAACATTGACAGCTTGCTCTGATTTAGAGCATATTAATACACTCTTATTATTGTACACTAAATCTACAGCAATAGAAGCTATTGTATAAGATTTTCCTGTACCTGGTGGACCTATAACTACTGTAAATGGATGTTGATTTTTAACAGAATTAATGATGCTTTTTTGTGGCTTACTTAAATTAGAAGGTACATATGCCTGAGTATTGTATCGTTCTCTTTCATTTGAAATTCTGCTATTACCTCTAGAGAATAAAGACTCTAGTGTGGTATTGTATAAGTGATTTTCTTTTATCTCTTCTAATTCTGCCAATACATCTCTATTCGATTTAGATTTTTCTATGATCCCTAAAGCTATTGAAGAATGAATTTCTAGTGTTGTTTTTTTTGCTGCTTTTTTTAATACAGTGTCTTTAACTAACATTGGTAATTCTTGTATCGAATCTATCGTAATTGGTAGATATTCTTGTAGTTTTTTAGTGATTTCTAAAATATCTTCCTTTGTTATTTGCGTTCCTTTTAAAAGTGATTTTACTTCTAATAAGAAAGTATCATCTAGATCGAAATTATTTTTTATGTTTGTTAATAACGTATCATTAAGCCTGTTTTCTTCAAAAAGATATTCAAAATAATAAATACCATCATTGTTAATTTTTAAACTGACTGGTGTTAAGATTAAAGGTGCACATATCGTGCGTTTTTTTCCAAGGAAAGTAATAGATCCTGTTATAAAAAAACTACACGCTATAAGCGATTTTGTTTTCTTGTGAATTTCAATGTACTTGTATACTTCTTCTGCAAAATCAAAATTTAAAAAAGCTTCATCGTCTTCTTGAAACAGCTCATCTGCATGTTTAAGAAATATTCGCTTATCCACACTTTTACTAAAGAAATTTAAAAAATCTTGATCTTTAAATTCGTGCTTATAACAATTTTGGTAATAGGATATTACCTTTTCTATGTACATCATATAGCTAGCGACTATTCGTTATCGTCTTCTTGAAATTGCAAATATTTTTCAACGGTTTTATTTACTGGAGGAATATCTTCTTCTGTTATAGTCTTCAATATTTCTGAAGTAATTGGTGTTATCGCTACAATTCTGTTAGCTTGATATTCTATGATTTTCTCGAATAAATTTCTAGCTACTCTGGCATTACCAAAGTTTTTGTCTTTTTGCTCATAAAATTTATCGAAAATAAAATGAAGTTTTTCTTTGGCATCGTCGGTAATAACAAAATCATTTTTCCTGCAAAACAATTCAAAAATACCCAACAACTCAATCGGTTTGTAATGGTCAAAATTGAAATAACGGTTAAAACGAGATTGTAACCCTGGATTAGAGTTGATAAAATCTTTCATCTCATCTGGATAGCCTGCTACGATAACCACCAATTCTTTTCGGTGATCTTCCATTTTTTTCAATAGAATTTCTATTGCTTCGTTTCCAAAGTCTTTTTTCGCGTCTTTATTTAACGCATAGGCTTCATCAACAAATAAAACTCCATTTAAAGATGTGTTTACAACCTCTTCTACTTTTAAAGCAGTTTGTCCTACATAACCAGCAACTAATCCACTTCTGTCAGTTTCTATTAAGTGTCCTTTCTCTAGGTAACCTAAATGTTTATAAACTCTAGAGACTAATCTTGCAACTGTTGTTTTTCCTGTTCCTGGAGGTCCCATAAAAACAGAATGTAATGAATTATTTACTGCTTTTAAACCTTGTTCTTCTCTAAGTTTTTGAACTTTTAAGAAATTAGCTAATTCTTGAACGGCTGTTTTTATATTATCTAGTCCTATAAGCTCATGTAACTCATCTAAAACATCAACTAAAGTTTCATTTTCATCTACTTCAGTAGTTTTAACACCTTGTAATTTTTGTTTTGGATGATTAATTTTTTCATTTATCTGTTCAAGTACTTTTTGTTCTTCTTCTGAAACGCTATCATCAGCCTTAGCTATTAATGATGCTATTCTATATAAAAAAGTTCCAGAGTTTATAAAGTGTTTGTTTTTTAATTTTTTTAGAATTGAAGGTAATAGAAATTCCTTTTTATATTCCTCTCCTAAATCAAACAGCTTTGCTTCTTTAATGATTTCAATATTTTTATCGAAACTCTCAGAAGCCACAAACTTGTTTATACGTTCTATGGTTAACGAACCAATCATATCATTTCCTTGCAGTTTTTCAAATAAAAATGCTAGAATGAATTTTACTTTGTAATTGGCTGTGGTGTTTTTTGAATCATTTAAGTCTGCAATACTATTATATGCTTTTATAATATCTTGAAGAATTACATGTTCTGCAACGAATTTCACAGCATCGTCTGATTTACTTACGATGGTGTTAATTACAGTAGAAAATTGTTTATTTTGATTTAAATCTTCTGCTAGTAATTGAATTTTTTCTCCTTCATTTTTTAAAATTTCTAAAAACTCGTAGTCGATAGCAAAATCGTTCTCTGAGCTTTCTTTTTTATTAACAAAATCTTTAAACTTATTGGTAAAAGACTCTAAGTTTTTTTTCTCTTCTTTCTCTTTTAAAGCTATATCAGATACTATTTCTTTTAATAAAGAAATGTGTTCCTTCGGAAAACCTTTAAAAGCAGTAGCATCAAATGAATTTTGCCAAAGTGCTAATTTCTCTTGTTTTGTATGTACGTATTTTGATGTAATTACAACATCCAATTCTTTTTCATTTCCACTTAAAGAATATAAAACTAATATGTCTTCATCTTTAATTTTAACTGATGGAAAATCAGAAGATATTTTTAAAATGTGTAACGGGTTTATAGCTTTTCCTTTAAAGAAAAACCGTTGTTCTTCTTCAGTTAACTTTGAAAAAAGCTGGTCGATTATTTTATAGTTTCTTAGACTATTCATAGTTAATTTTCAGCATCTATTTGCATCATAGCATCTTCTACTTGGTGAACTAATTCATCAAAATGTGCTAAACGCTTTGTTTCTCTTGTTCTATTGAATGGTAAGTCAACATTAATATGTTTTACGAAATGAGAAGGAGCGTGCTTCATGATATAAATATCATCTGCTAAATACACTGCTTCTTGAATATCGTGTGTTACAAATAAAATTGTTGGACTAAATTTTTCCCAAATACCAATTAATAAATCTTGCATTTGTAGCCTTGTTTTTACATCAAGCGCTCCAAATGGTTCATCCATTAATAAAATTTCTGGATTAGACATTAAACTTCTTGCTATTGCAACACGTTGTAATTGTCCTCCAGATAAATTCGGGTATTGTGCGTATTTTTTTTGATGGCCATCTAAGCCAACCAATTGAATCATTTCCATCGCACGTTCGTCTCGTTCTTTTTTAGATATCCCTTGAAACTGTAAGCCTAAACCAACATTCTCTAGGACTGTCATCCAAGGTAATGATGAGTACTGCTGAAAAACCATACTTACTCGGTTTTGCTTACTTACTGGTTTTCCTTTTACTAAAACTGTACCTTCTGTAGGTTGCTGCAAGCCTGCTATATATCTAAGTAAAGTAGACTTACCACATCCAGACATTCCTAATATAACAGCAAACTGCCCTTGCATTGGTTTATCTTCTATAAGTAAATCTAAGTTTTTGATAATCTCCACTTTACCATTCTCGTAAGATTGATGGATATTACGAAGCTCTATAATATTATTTGTTTGTTGATTGTCGAAAAATTCTAGAGCCATATTTAATGTTTATTTCCTTTATTAATATGCTTGTGCGGAAAAATTATTTTATCAATCATCATAAAAAGTCGGTCTTGTAAAACCCCGATAATCACAATAATTATAAGTATTGCAAATGCCTTATCTATTCTACTTTGACGCTTTGCAGTCCAAATTAATTCTCCAATTCCTCCTCCTTTATTTAACATTTCAGCAATAGTTATGTAGGTCCATGAAATGGCAGTTAAAACTCTAATATCATCAATAAGTTTAGATAACACATAAGGTATATATACTGTTTTTATCGTTTGCCATGGAGTTGCTCCTAAGGTAAATACCGTATTTATATATACTTTCTGTACTTCATCTATCCGTTGTACTACTACGGGGATTAGGTATACTATTATTCCAAATGCTAGAAAAGCTACCTTCATCTGGCTTCCTAATCCTAACCACATAATAAAAATACCAGTTACCGCGGTTAATGGAATAAAACGATAGGAGTCTACTATTTTACTAAAAAGGCCTCTAAAAAGTGGAATAAGCCCTAATATAAAACCAAAAGGAATTGCAATTAATACTGCAAGAATGTATCCGTAAATGTTTAATTTTATTGAAAAGAATGTGTTTCCTATAACGTCATCTTTCTTATTTAGTTCAGGAAATGCTTTAATAACTTTTATTGGAGAAGGTAATAAAGGATATACTTTATTTTTAACTAATCCGTAATTATTTAATTCTTCATTAGAAAGTTTCTCTAACGTATCGTAGTTGGCAACTAATGTAGAGTCGCTTTCGTAGTACAGCTTATTTTCTTCGCTTAACGCTGTTACATTTATCGTTTCATTCTGAGAGATTACCTGTTTTGATAATACTTCTGCAAAAATAAACCACATTAAAACAAGAATTACGCTTCCTAAAATGGTAAGCGTAATTCTCTGCTTAGGGTCGAGCTCTCCACGAAGCTCAAATAAATTTTTGAACCCGCCTTTCATTAGTCTACTACTAATTCAAAGTCAGTTCTCCTATTTCTTGCTTTACACTCTGAATTTTGGTTTCTTTCGCAACCAGCAACAGGCTTATCAGGACCATTTCCAACAATGATAAATCTGTTTTTAGGCATATGGTGTTCGCTAATTAAATACTCAGCAACTGATTTTGCTCTTCTTTTAGATAACGCAATATTTGATGATCTTCCTCCTACATTATCTGTATTCCCTTCGATTCTAATACGTGCATTAGCAAAGGCTTTTGCTATAGCTGTAAACTGAATATCTATCAATTGCTTCGCGTTTTCTGTAAGTTTATATTGCCCTGTATTAAAACTAATACTTACTTTTTTAGACGATAATGACTCTTTTTTTGCTAATTGTTCATTTACTGCTGTAAATTCTTTTTCTTTTTCACCAAAGTGATTTGCTCCGGTTAAAGAAGTAGTTTTAGAAACTAAGTCTTTTGTAGATAGCAGTCTCCAACTTTTAGCTCCTGAAGTACTAAATCCTAAATCGTTGTACTTCACTTTCATTTTGTTGTATAAATCTTCTCCTGTTACTCCGTTGTAATTTTGGTTTAAACCATAGAAGTTTTGATTGTCTCCATGCGTAGCCAAACGCACATTGTTAATAGCATCGTAACAAAAGTCTTCAGGCTGTGATAATCCTTCTGCTAAGATTTTGGCTGCTTCTTTCTTCTTTGCATCAGAACCATTTAATTCAGAAGCTCCAATCATCCATCCCTCATATAAATCACGTAATTGTTGTTTGTTTTTTTCAACAAACTCTTTCTTTGCTACGAAAACATCTGCAATAATATGTGTTGCATTTTTAGTGCTTTCTAAAACTCTTGCGCCAGCTACTTTACTAACACAATCTGCGTCATCTGGACTCCAAACTACTGCTGCATCTACTGTTCCACTTTTAAAAGCGTCTGCTGCATCAATAGCACTTGGTACTTGTACTAACTTTACGTCTTTAGGACTAATATCTCCTGCTTCAAGTAACCAGATTAAAAATGAATGTGAAGGCGTCATTGGTGCAACTGCTATTTTCTTTCCTTTTAAATCACTTACTTTATTAATTCCTCTACGAGAAACGATAGCATCTCCACCTCTACTCCAATCTGCTTGAAAAACTACTTGTGGTTGATATTGTGATAAGCCTTCTACTTCTGTAGGAAACGCATCAATAGTTGCCCACATTAAATCGATATCACCATTTTTAAAAGCATCTCTTGACGCATCAAAATCATCGATTACTTTAAATTTTACTTTGAATCCGTAATCTTTAAAGAAACGAGAATTTGTATTGGCATCAAAACCTTTGTTAAAATACTGACCACCGGCATATCCTCCCCATGTAACTACCCCTACATTAATTACATCTTTATATCCGTCTTTAGATTTTGATGTTGTTGCAGTTACTTCATTGATTTTCTCTTTTACTTTTGGATCTCTTAATTTATTTAATAAAAAATATACTCCCGCTATAATAGCCGCAACTATTAATATTTTTGAAAATGGAGTAAGTCTCTTTCTTGCCATAATATGTTCGTTTGATTAATTGTTAAAAGTTGAATAAGTCTGAATATTGATTGTTTTGGTTTTTATTAGATTTCAAAATAGGAGCGTCTAAATCTACACTATGACTATCATTTACTAATAAATCTTTATCGTTACCTAGTATTAAAGATACACCTTCTTTCTCCCATTTATCTAAAAGTTCTAAACCTTCCTCTTCAAAAACTCCATTTTGTAAATCAATTGAATCCATGAAACTATTAGACATCTCCATAAAACGTTCCATCTCTCCTATTTTCATACTTACATCATCTGCAATAGCTTCCAAAGCTCGGTCAAACATTTCTTTTTTATCTGAATTACCAGCAATAATATTCATTGCTGATTTCATGGCAGAATGACTTGCACGTATTGCTTTACGTTCTTGTTCTTTAACCATTACTTGATCTTCGATATCTTCTAATAAGATTTCTGAATTTTCATACATTTTTGTTAATACTCTGTATAAAATTTCCATTTTCTTATATAATCCGTCCAGCTTTAAATTCGAGTCCTTTAGTCGTCCTGCTTTTCTAGATTTAAGAATCATTATTCCTTTCTTATCTCTTTCTTTAGCAGCGCTAGCTAACTTCAAATTATTATTGATGCTTTTTTTATTCTCGTTCATAATTTGCTGTAGTCTTTTCATTTGACCTTTTAAAACAGCAATTTGCTTATTCATCTTTTTTAAGTTATTCTTTAAATCATCTACATAACTTTTCAGAATTCCTATTGGATCAATTTGAATAAACAAACCAGTAATCCAACGCATAAAAGATTTATACATATAGAAAACTAGATTACGCATTTTAGGATCTAGAACTACGTAAATTAACGCTCCTAGTGCACCTAATAACAAACTTAAATGTAATGTGTTTTCTACTACATTTATGAGAAACGGTAATATTTTATACAATCCATAAAAAGCTCCACCAGCTAATAAGCCAGTGAACAACATTCCTGTTTTTCCTTCAGGTTTTTCCCAAAAAGATTTTGGTTTTAAATTCTCCATTATTTTAAGTATTGTTTCATTTTTTCAACGTCTTGTTCCAATTGCGATCTTAAATGTAAGTACGATATTTTAAAGTCGTTTTGAGTTTTATCAATTTTTGATTTACTTTCTTCTAACGTTTTTCTTAGTTCTCCTATTTGTCCTTGGTGTTTAGCAATTTCTTCAGTAAGCTGTTTTATTTTTTCTGATTTCTCTTTTATAATGGCATCAAACTGTACAATTTCTTTTTCTTTATTTCCAACTTTGGCGCTTAATTGCCCTTCAAAAGCTTTCAAAAACGTATTGTTTTCAGTGTCTAATATATTCATATAGTGGCCAGCTGAAGATGTTAACTTTTCTAAAGTAACCCCTAGTGTAGAAGCAGTAGCAAAAGCTGAACGATATTTTGTTGCCTCGTCCATTGGAATTTTTTCCAATGCTTTAATTGCTCTTTTAAATTCTAGATAATCAAAACCGTCTAAATTGTTGTTTTCTATAGCTCCAAGTAGTTTGTCTATAATCTTTTCGTCAATTGTTCCTGTTGTATTAGTATACGTTTTAGGTGAAACGTTACTACTTTGAGGTTTTTTTTGTGCTACTTCCTTTTCTTCTTGTTTATTTTCCTGTTTAGGAGTCTCTTTCTTTTCTTCAGCTGCATCATCAACTATGAAGAGTGATTTTAAATTTTTTAGCATAAATGGGTCATTTTCTAACAAATTTAAAAAAAATAACGAAAAATCAGTGTTTTAAAGGTTTAGCTTTACTTTATAAATTTATCCCAACCTATTTTAAGCACGACAAGCAGCACTATAAAAATGACAATTAACTGCATAAAACTACCGATAAAAAATATGCCTATAAACACTTTTTGTATAAAGTAAGTAACTATAAATGCTACGAATATCATCATAAATAACCCTGAAATTTTATCAAATCCAGGAATACTTTTTAATGGTATTGTTTTATTAATTAGTAAGAATAATATAACCATAGCTACTATGGGTAAATAATACGTAATTACTTCTAAATTGATTAGATTGGTCTTTAAAAAGAAGAAATTGTACACCAGTAATATAATTGCCAGAATTCCTGGTATCGCCAGTGCATATACTAAGATTGTATATATATAATTTACAGGAGTTTTAAAGTTTTTAGGCGTTACAATTAACATTCCTATTAAGGTTAACACTAACAAGGCTATATAGTAATTGATTATAATACTAGAATTATTACTTAATAGATATATTAGATCTTGTACCGTCATTTTTTTCTTTGCAATGTAATCACTTTATCAGAAAAATCAATAATGTAGACTTTAACTTTTATATTAATCTGTTGAAATAAACATTTACCGTTATGTTAATTGGTGTTTAAATTAAGTAGGTATACTCATCTTACTATTAGATTTTTTTTCCACTTAAACAAAAAATGAGTGATAAGGACTTTTTGTTATTTACTTAATTTAAAATTTATTGCCATTAAATGTTTTACGTTAACATATTCTCCGTCCAACTTCCCTGGAGTAAATTTAGGTAATGCTTTAATTAGTTTTGCTGCTTCTGCTTCTAATAGTTTACCTCCTATTGGCCCTAATGTTACTATGTTTTTAACCTTTCCTTCGGTGTCTATTGTAAAACTAGTCCATACAATTCCTTCTACACCTTTAGCTTTCAAAACTGATGGATAAACTAAATTATCGTAAACATAATTATTTAATACTTCTTTTAAACCGCCTTTATATTTGCTTTTAGAAAGTAAAACAGGTTCTTCTGTAACTTCGCCTAAGTAAGCATTCTTAACCTTTATCACTTTCGCTGTTTTTTTCTTTCCTTTAGTATTAATAGCACTCAAGCTTTTCCTTAATTTGTGATAATAATTACGCTGTCTGGGTCTAATATACCTTCTTTTTGGAGTAACTTCTTCACTACTCTCCTTTTCAGACATACATTTATCTATTGTGTTTAATTCAGCAAGAAGATCTAATTCTCCTTCTGAAGATGAACTTGTACATAAATTACTTTGTGCAAATAGTAATGTATTTGATAATATGATAAAACTTAAAATTAATAGTTTCTTTGAAGTCATAATACTCAGGAATTTAATTGTGTTTTTTGAAATTGGTTTCATTGTGTTCTTTCAACACTACAAATAAACTTCAATGCTGTATTATTTCTAAAAAAAGGTACGTGAAAGGGAAAAATTAGGTTTGAAAAGGAAATAAACTACCTGTTTCGTAACGTTTTTATTTTGTTGAAAAAGCCAGCAAAACACTGTAAATAAAGACTTAAAGATAGATTAGCTGTTTTTTAGATTTGGAGTCTCATTGACTAATACTCTAAAGTATACATTAACGTTCTATTGAAAATTGTACTTAAAAAATCAATTTTAGATATCCAAAAGTTCTTTTACCTTATCAGGAAAATCAGTAAAACACCCATCTACGTTAGCTTCAAAAAGGAGTACTTTTATTTTTTCTTTAAACGTTGAAAATTTTCCTAATTGATCTGCTCTTAGTGTATATGTGTGAACTTTTAATCCGAGTTCATGAGCATCTTCAACCAGTTTTGTGAATGTCCATTTGCCTTCTTTCTTTTGATCTAGAATTTGTTGGTACCAAGGGCCAATTCCATTGGCATACGTTACAAAATGTTCTAGTCGCGCTTTACTTTGGTCTTTAGGAAACTCGATAAGCTGTACTAAAAAAAGATCTGTTTTCAATTCTTTCCGAATTCTTTCAAGCTCTTTCGCATCAAAACATTGTAATATACAGTTATCTTTTTTGGCTGTATATCCATAATCAGCTAAAATATTCACCACAATTTTTGAAATATCTTTTCCATTAGCATTGTGAAACGCGGGATTCTTGATTTCTGGATAAATTCCAATATTTTTCCCTGTACTTATATTCAGGCCTTGGATTAGCTCTATCTCTTCTTCAAGTGAATGTAATCTGAATTTTGACTTCCCTTTTGGAAATCTATTAGGATAAAATTGTTTTCCTGTTTTTGGATTAAAGCGCTCCGATACGTTGAGTTGCTTTAATTCTTCGTAAGTAAAATCAATCACGTAATATTTACCATCCTCTCGTTTTCTACTTGAATATTTTTCAGCAACATCGGTAACATCTCCTAGATAAATGTCGTGAATTACGATAGGCACATCGTCTTTACTTAATACTAAATCTTGTTCAATATAATCGGGTTGCATTGCATACGCCATTACCTTTGCTTCCGTAGTATGTTCAGGTAAATAACCAGAAGCTCCTCGATGTGCTACAATAACTTTAGTTTGCATTCTTGTTTTTTTTTGGTTCTCTGTTCTCTTACAACAGAAAAAGAATAGTGTAATTATACCAAAAATTACAATTCTCATTCTTTTGTTAATTTTAGAATTAAAAAATAAATTTAGGTATAATTCTTTGGGAAACTCAGATGCTTTGCTTTAATAAAACATTAAGGATTTACTCTTATACTTATTTGAATAACCTACTTTATAACTCCCGCAAATCATTTTAAATCTAATAGGATTTCATTTTTCATTTCTAAAATGCTATTATATTTTTAACAGACAAAAACCTTTTTTGTTAGTTCTCAAAATATTGATAGTTCTGTTTCTGTGGTGAAAGTTTCTAAAAACTCCATTCCTCTATAAGAATTTCCTTTTTTATTTAGCTTAGGACTCCAAACTGTAATACAGTATTTACCAGGGTAAACAGCTACTATTCCTCCACCTACACCACTTTTCCCTGGTAAACCTACTTTAAAAGAAAACTCTCCAGATTCATCATAAAATCCACAAGTTTGCATTATAGCATTAACTCTTTTAGTTCTGCCTCTGCTTAATACACTTTCACCCTTTGAGGTTTTAAAATCATTTTTAGCCAAGAACATAAATGTTTTAGATAATTCTTGACAGCTCATCTCAATTGAGCACATGTGAAAATAAAAATCTAATACTTCTCTGGGTTCATTTTCAATATTTCCAAACGATTTTATGAAGTTACAAAGTGCTTTATTTCTATATCCTACAGATGCTTCAGACTTTGCTACCTTTTTTGAATATTGAATTTCAGTTGAATCACAGATTTCTTGAACATAAGTTAGAAAATCTTCTTTTGGATTTTCAAAATGACTTACCAGCATGTCACAAATAACCATAGCTCCTCCATTAATAAATGGATTTCTAGGGATTCCATTATCTGACTCCAATTGAACTAAAGAGTTGAATGGTGTTCCTGATGGTTCTACTCCAACTCGTTTCCAAATTTTATCTCCAAAAATTTTATACGCCAATCCTAGTGATATTACTTTAGAGATACTTTGAATCGAAAATTTTGTCTGCCAATCACCGATACCATATTCTTCATTTTCTACAGATAGAAAACAAACACCAAAATTATCTGGGTTTATCTTGGCTAATTCTGGAATATAAGTAGCAACTGATCCTTTATTTTCTTCTGAAGAAATATGTTTATAAATGTCTTCTAAAACTTCTTTGTAATTGATAATATTCATAAATATTTTTTTGCAATAAACTTTTACCTAAACAGAAATCATAAAAATAACTATCTTATAATTAGTTTACTATAGAATACTAAAATAAATAAAGGCTACTTCTTTTGAAATAGCCTTTGATTTGAATGAATACTTATTAAATATTGGTTAGTTAATAAGCTCTTGTATTGTTTCCTTCGTAAAAATTAATAAATGCCTGATTCACTACTCTATGACCACCATTTGTAGGATAATCACCTGTAAAATACCAATCACCTTTATGTTTAGGGCATGCTTTGTGTAAACCTTCAACAGTTTGATAAATAATTTCTACTTCAGCATTTACTTCTTCGGTTTTTAGCATTTCGGCAATTTTACCTGAAATTTCTTCATTGGTAAATGGAGCGTAGATTTCTTTTACATGATTAATAATGTCTTTATCATCACTAACCTGTTGGGCTTTACACTTGTTATAAACTTCTTCGACTAATGCGTACTGATTTGTTTCTTTTAACAACTCTAAAGCGGCTTTAAAAGCAATAAAATCTCCTATTCTTACCATGTCTATTCCATAACAATCTGGATAACGAATTTGTGGTGCAGAAGAAACTACGATAATCTTTTTTGGTGATAATCGGTCAACTATTTTAATAATACTCTTCTTAAGCGTTGTACCTCTAACAATACTATCATCGATTATTACTAAATTATCTGTGGGTTTTACAACTCCGTATGTAACATCATATACATGTGCCACTAAATCGTCTCTACTACTATCATCGGTAATAAAAGTTCTTAGCTTTGCATCTTTAATTGCTATTTTTTCAAAACGTGGTCTTTCCGTTAAGATATCGGTAACTGTTTCGGCAGACAACTTTCCTCCTCCTGCTAATATTTTAGCTGTTTTTTGTTGGTTTAATACATCTTCAGCAGCTTCCATCATTCCATAAAAAGAGGTTTCAGCAGTATTTGGAATATACGTAAACACAGTATTTGAAATATCGTCATTGATAGATTTTAATATCTCTGGAAAAACAAATTTCCCTAACTTTTTTCTCTCTTGGTAAATATCCGCATCACTACCTCTTGAAAAATAAATACGCTCGAATGAACATGATAATTTTTCTCGTTTTTTCATAACTCTCTCTAAAGAGGTTGTTCCATTCTTTTTAATAATTAAAGCTTTTCCTCTTGGTAATTCTTTAATCGTATCAATAGGAACATTAAATGTAGTTTGGATAACTGGTCGTTCAGATGCCACAACAACAACTTCATCATCTTGATACCAAAATGCTGGACGAATTCCTGAAGGATCTCTAAGCACAAATGCATCTCCATGACCCAATAATCCTGCCATGGCATAGCCTCCATCCCAATTTTTAGATGATCTTTTTAAAATTCGTTGAATGTCTAAATTTTCTTCTATATAAGGTGATGCTTGTTTTTTATTAAAGCCTGCTGATTTTGCTTTTTTATAGGTGTCAGCTACTTCATCTTCTAAAAAATGTCCGATTTTTTCCATCACTGTAACTGTATCTGTAGCTTCTTTTGGATGTTGCCCTAATGTAATTAATTCTTGCATTAATTGCTTCGAATTCGTCATATTAAAGTTTCCTGCAACAATTAAATTTTTATGTTTCCAGTTACTTTGACGTAGAAACGGATGTACATTTTCAATACTATTTCCACCAAAAGTTCCATAACGTACATGACCCAAAAATAAGTTTCCTATGTATGGCATATGCTCTTCTTGCCATTTTACATCGTCTAACTTATCTTCGTTGTTATCAAAAATCGTATTAATCCTATTGTTAATCTGACTAAAAACATCTTGAATAGGTTGTGTTTTGTTAGAACGTATTCTACTAATGTAACGTGTACCTTGATCAACATTAAACTTTATACTGGCCAAACCAGCCCCATCTTGACCTCTGTTATGTTGCTTTTCCATTAACAAATATAATTTGTTCAATCCATAAAAGGCCGTACCATATTTGTCTTTGTAATACTGAAGTGGTTTTAATAATCTGACTAAAGCAATACCACATTCATGTTTTAAAACGTCACTCATTATTCTTAATTCTTATTGTTGTGTTGTTTGTGTGTTTTTGTTGTTAAAAAAAATCCGCACAGAAAAGTGCGGATTTTTAATTATGTTAATTCTATATCAAATTGTGTCAACTGTTTAAATAGTTGCAAACGGGTTTGCATCTCTTCCTTCGATAGTTCTTCCATTCGCTGTGTTCCAAATTTCTCTACACAAAACGATGCCAAATTTGAACCGTAAATAATAGCATTCTTCATGTTCTCGAAAGAATAGTTTTCTGTTTTTGCTATGTAACCACAAAAACCACCTGCAAAGGTATCTCCTGCTCCTGTAGGGTCAAAAACTTCTGCTAAAGGTAATGCTGGTGCGAAAAACATTTTTCCTTCATTGAATAATAGTGCTCCGTGCTCTCCTTTTTTAATAACAACATGCTTAGGACCCATCTCATGAATCTTTTTTGCTGCATTTACTAAAGAATACTCACCACTTAACTGACGAGCTTCTTCATCGTTAATTGTAATTACATCTACTCTTTTTAATACTTCATGTAAATCATCTAAAGCAATGTCCATCCAAAAGTTCATCGTATCTAGAACCACTAACTTTGGGCGTTCATTCATTTGATCTAATACAGATGCTTGTGTTAATGGATGTAAATTCCCTAACATAACTATTGGTGCATCTTTGAAACTCTCAGGAACAACTGGCTGAAAATGTTCTAAAACATTCAATTCAGTAATTAAAGTATCTCTAGAATTCATATCGTTGTGGTATTTTCCACTCCAAAAGAACGTTTTGCCTTCTTTTACAACTTCTATACCTGAAGTATCGATTCCTTTTTCTTCCATCATATCTAGATATGATTGAGAAAAATCTCCACCTACTACAGAAACAACTCCTGTTTTTACTCCAAATTGAGATGCTGCCAAACCAACAAAGGTTCCTGAACCTCCTAAAATTTTATCTGTTTTTCCAAAAGGTGTTTCAATAGCATCAAATGCAACAGTACCTACTGCTAATAATTTACTCATTTCTTAATTTTCTTTTGTCATTAATGAATAAAATAAAGAAGTAATTTGTTAGTATTACGAATCACTTCACTATGTTCAAAATGACGTTTATCTTAAATTTAATACGTAATTTTGCATCTTATAAAGGCACAAACTAATTATAAAGTGCAAAAATAGTTCTAAAAAATGACTATCAAAGAAATACAAGAAGAAATTATAGATGAGTTTTCAATGTTTGATGATTGGATGGAGCGTTATGAATATATAATTGACTTAGGAAAATCTTTACCTCTTATTGAACCTGAATACAAAGTTGATACCAACTTAATAAAAGGTTGCCAATCTAAAGTATGGTTACGTTCTGAAATCGAAGGGCAACACTTAATCTTTAGTGCAGATAGTGATGCCATTTTAACAAAAGGAATTGTAGCTTTACTTTTACGTGTGTACTCAAACCAAGAACCACAAGCAATTTTAAAAGCTGACACTAGTTTTATTGATGAAATTGGCTTGAAAGAACATTTGAGTCCTACCAGAGCTAACGGACTTGTTTCTATGGTAAAACAAATAAAAATGGATGCGATTGCTCAACAAACTAGAATTAGTTAACAATTAAGCTTATTAGTGATGACAGAAGAAAATTTAGAAGCATTAGGAGATAAAATAGTTCGTGTATTAAAGACAATATTTGATCCTGAAATTCCAGTAGATATATATGAATTAGGATTAATTTATGACGTTTTTGTCTCTGAAGAGAATGATGCTAAAATATTAATGACACTAACCTCTCCTAATTGTCCTGTTGCAGAAACGCTTCCTGTGGAAGTTGAGGACAAGGTAAAAACCTTAAAAGAGATTAACGACTGTGAAGTAGAAATTACATTTGATCCTACATGGACTCAAGATATGATGAGTGAAGAGGCTAAACTGGAATTAGGAATGTTGTAAATATGGCAGAAGAAATTATCAATAGAGTTGCAAATAGCAAATTAATCACCATTGATTTAGAAGATTTTTATTTAGATGGAAAACGTGTAGTTTTTGATATTAAAGACTGGTTATTCGAAGGTTTATTATTGCGTGAAAAAGAATTTAGAGCTCATGTTAAAAATCACGATTGGTCGTTATATACAGATTCATTCGTTGCTTTATCTTGTTCATCAGATGCTATAATACCTTCTTGGGCTTATTTACTTATTACTGCTGAACTCACTAATTTTGCAAAAAAAGTAGTTATAGGAAACCTTGAGCTTTTAGAAACTGTTATTTTTAATGAAGTGCTTTTTACTTTAAATATTGATGAGTTTGAAAACAAGCCTGTTATAATTAAAGGGTGTAGTAATAAGCCTATTCCTGAAAGTGCGTATACTATGCTAATTAGTAAGATACAACCAATAGCTAAATCTATTATGTACGGTGAAGCATGCTCTACAGTTCCTCTTTTTAAGAAGAAGTAAAAGCTATACTACAATACTAAATCAGTGTAAAAACTATGATTCAAATAGTTTTTTACACTGATTATTTTTCAAAAACAAAAACTAACACACAATTATAATTAACTGAAATACAATTAGATTCAGTTTTTTCGTTATACTTTTATTGAATTTTGATCATATCTACTATTGAAAATAGTGACTTTTATACATTCATATTGTCTAAAATCTAAGTAAAGCGTATTTTTGCGCCCTTAAAAAATCAAAAAATAGAAACAATGAAAAAATTATTAGCTATTACAGTTTTATTTGGAGCATTAACGATTTCTGCTCAAGATAAAAAAGAAGAGCCAAAAGAAGGATGGAAAAAAGGTGGTAATATCTCTTTCCTATTCAACCAATCAGCATTTAACAATTGGTTAGCTGGAGGTACAAACAACATCTCTGGTACCTTAGGTTTAAACTACGACTTCAACTACACTAAAGGTGATTGGACTTGGGATAATAAAATTATCGCATCTTACGGTGTTACAAAATTAAAAGGACAAGGTGCTCAAAAAACAGATGATCGTTTTGAACTTAACTCTTTAGCTGGTAAAAGAGCTTCAGAGTACTGGTACTACTCTGCTTTCTTTAATTTTAAAACTCAAATGTCTTCAACAGACGTTAGTGGAACACAGCTATCTCATTTTTTCTCTCCTGCTTACTTCCAGTTTGGACCAGGTATGCTTTGGAAAAAATCGGATAACTTAAAGATTAATATTGCTCCTGCAACCTCTAAACTTGTAGTTTTATCTGAAGATTTGGCACCTGCATTTGGTGTTGAAGCTGGAGAATCAACTAGATATGAATTAGGTGCTTCTGTAAGTGGATACTATAAATTTGATATCATGAAAAATGTATCTGTAGAAAATATTTTAAACTTATATAGTAACTATATAGAAGATTTTCAAAATGTAGATCTTGATTATACTGTTAATATTGTAATGAAAATCAACAAGTATTTATCTGCAAACTTAGCTCTTCAGACTATTTATGATGACAATGCTTTTAAAGGATTTCAAACAAGAGAAGTATTTGGTTTAGGTATAAACTATACTTTCTAAGATCAACTTCTTTTCAAAGAATAATAAAACCTCAAGTACTAGTACTTGAGGTTTTTTATTTTCTTTATTTTTACTAAAATTTTAAAATATGACTTTACTCATTATCTACGTAGTATTATCGATTTCCTTCTCCTTTCTATGCTCAATCTTAGAAGCTGTCTTACTAAGTATAACTCCTACATTCATAAATGTTAAGAAGAAAGAAGGAAAAGCCTATGCTAAAGACTTAGAAGAATTAAAAAAAGACGTTGACAAACCTTTAATAGCTATACTTACTTTAAATACCATAGCCCATACAGTTGGGGCTATCTTAGTTGGAGTTCAGGCTGAAAAACTTCCTTATAAGTTTGAAATCTTAGGAATAAACACAGTAGGTTGGGTTTCTGCTATTATGACTTTTCTAATTTTAGTAGTGTCTGAAATTATTCCTAAAACCATTGGGGCTACTTACTGGAAAAGCCTAGGTAATTTTACAGCTAAAACTTTAAATGGTCTTATTTTTCCTTTAAAATGGACAGGTATTTTATGGGTGTTACAATTAACCACAAAAATTATTGGTGGTAAAGGTGCACACGGTTCTAGTGTTTTAAGTAGAGAAGATTTCTCTACTATGACTGAAATAGCGGAAAAAGAGGGTGTTTTTCAAAAAAATGAAAGTAAGGTTATAAAAAACATGCTGAATTTTAAGAAAATTACAACAAGGCATGTTATGACACCTAGAACAGTTTTAAAAATAGCTGATGCTTCGCAGACTATACAAGAGTTTTTCGATGAAAATGCAAATCTTCGCTTTTCTCGTATTCCTTTGTATGCAGAGAACCAAGATAATATTAATGGATATTTCTTAAAAGATCAGCTCTTAGAAGCTATAATAAGAGGTAAAGGAAATGAAAAACTAGCTTCAATTAAACGTGACATTATTGTTACAAGTAGAGATCTACCAATTCCTGATTTATTTGATCAATTTATAGCACAAAGAGAACATGTCGCTTTGGTTGTAGATGAATACGGATCGGTAAGTGGTTTAGTTACTCAAGAAGATGTTATTGAAACATTGTTAGGTTTAGAAATTATGGATGAAAGTGACAATGTCGCTGACCTACAAATTTTAGCAAGGCGAAGTTGGGAACAGCGTGCCAAGCGTTTAGGAATCATAGAATAACTCATTAAATATATATCACTTAAAAACACCTAGATAGCAAACTATCTAGGTGTTTTTAATTTACAGTGTTTTCCGCTTTAATTAACACTGTTTCTAAGTCTATTTATAATTTTAAAGCTACCTTTTATTGATTTATTATTTTAAAAGCTAAGAAGTCTTATTTTAAACCTTATTAAATAATCTCTTATGCTATAAACCTACTTGTTTCTTTACGTATAAAAAAACCAGAGAAAATTCTCTGGCTCTTTTATATTTAGCTTGGTTTATTATTGATTTATAACCCATGATATATAATATAGTTGTCCTATTTGTCCCGCCCCCGGTGCTACATAATAATCTTTTCCGAATAAATTTGTTCCACCAACTTTAATTCTAGATTTAATTGAAGGAATAGTATAATTTAATTGAGCATCAATTACCGTTCTAGCATCAACTTCTCCTTTTACGAATGTTGATACCCATCTATATTTATCTTGCCATCTAGCATCAATATTAAATCCAAAGTTTTTGATTAACTTTTCGTTACCGAATTGTACCTTTACAGTATGTTTTGGTGAGTTGAAGTTTGGCTCAAAAAATCCGTTATCCTTATCTTCATATTCAAAATCAATAAAGTTATAGTTTAAACCTAAGTCAAAATTTCTAAACAACTTAGTATGCATATCTAAACCAAAACCATACGAATCTATAATAGATTTTGCATTTGTAACAATATTAAATTCGCTCACGCCTGAGACAAATTGAAGATTAGGTACTCTAACTCCATTAAATATAGCGTCATTAAAAGAAATAGCCGCAGCTTGATCTAAAACAACAATATTATCTTGGACATTACTTAAAAAATCGGTTGGACTAGTTGCAGGATTTGTTAAATCAGCTATCTCTTGATCTGTTAATCTTGTATTTCCGTTTGGAAAAACTTTACCAGCGTTTGGTATAACAATATCTTGTATAAATATAAAGTCATTATGTCTACTATAAAAACCGTTAAAATCTAAATATAGATTTGTACTATTATTTAAACGTAATATACCTCTATATCCTAATTCTATTGTCTTTACAACCTCAGGCACTACAGATTTATAGTCAGATTTAATGTATTGACGATCTGCAATATCATCAGTATAATAAGCTTTGGTTAAAAGCGCATTATCTAAAACTTCACTTCCGTTTATAGTTCTAAAATTTTCAACCCATCCTGTAGAAGCATCAAACCCATAAAATCTAACATCTTCATAAGATACTCTGTCTAAATTTTCTCTAATAGTACCTAAATTAGTTTTAACTCCTGATTGAGAAAACAAGTATTGCTCTTGAAGAGTTGGATTACGGAAACCTGTTTGATACGATGCTCTTAGCACATGATTTTTATCTTCTCCTAAAGAATAATTAATAGCTACACGAGGAGAGTAATTCGCATCAAAGTTTTGAGATTTATCATAACGAATAGACCCAGTAAATTTTAACCTATCATTAAGCATGTTTTTTTGAAGCTGCGTATAAAAACCGTATTCATATAAATTTATTTTTTCCTGCCCATCATTAAAAAGTGTCCCTTTGGAGTTAGGGTTATACTTTCTATAAGATCCTCCAACTTGAAAATCTGCCCAATCATTTAAAAGAGATTTAAAATTATAATTTCCATCAGTGTGAATATAATTACTTCTTTCAAAAATAGCACTACCACCTTTAGTTATCAAAGTACTAGATGACTGACCTAAGGCTCTAATAAATTCAGGAGAACCTGGTACATAAGCATTTCTAAAAGCAAAATTCCTAGCGTCTTGAATCGATGTTCCTTCATCATAAAATTTCTGATAAAAGTCAAAAGCATAACTATCATAAAAAACTCCTGCATCATTAAGAATATTATCTGCAGTCTTAGTTAAATCAAAACTGTTTCCAGAATCATTAGCAGTTAAATATCCTCTTATATAAAAATTATCTCCTTTTACTTCTAACCTATGTTGACCAATGTAATAATTTTTCTGTACTAGTCTAGTATCATTACCTTGAAATAAATTATCTCTTAATGATAATCTTGAAGTTAGTTGAAGCTCTAATGACTCATCACTAAAAGGTCTGTAATGTAGTGAACCCGAAAATCTAACATTTTTAGATGTAAAATCTCCTCCTATAAGTTGTCTCTCAGTATATCCTTGTCTTCTTGACAATAAGCTCCTAGGTAAATTCAAACCAAGATAATCAGTAAAAGCTAAACTATAAAAATTTTCGTCACCATAAACATTAACACCATCATATTGAGGGGTTGATGCCATACCTCCATCTATTAATTCATTTGTGTCTACCTCTTTATTTCTATAATCGGCTGCTGACCATTCTTTAACTTCAAAATATGACGCATTTACTTTTGCGGCAAATTTATCATTAAACTTATATCCCATTCTAATTGCAACATCTGCAAAAGGATTATTACCTGCTTCGTCTTGACTTGTAAAACCACTTTTAAACATGGTTGTTATGCCAGTATAATCAAATGGGTTTTTAGTATTCATAAGCATAATACCATTATATGAATTTGCCCCATATAAAGCAGAAGAGGCACCCGGTAATATTTCTACACTTAAAATATCTAATTCAGATACTCCTGAAAAGTTACCAGTACTATAACTTAATGCTTGCGCTGCCGAATCCATACCATCAACTAATTGTACAAATCTAGTATTCGTAAAATCTGCAAAACCTCTAGAATTTATAGACTTAAACCCATAACTCACTTCTCTTGAATCAATACCTTTTAAATTAGTTAAACCATCGTAAAAAGAACTTGAAGCAGTTCTTCTAATATCATCTGCACCAAATCTTTCAATTGTTACTGGCGATTCAATAATTCTTTCAGGAACTCTAGATGCTGAAATTACTATTTGATCTAATAATAAGCTTTCTTTAAGAATAACATTTAAATTTTGTCCTTCCTCAACAATCTCTACATATTCTGTTTGATGACCGAATGCAGAAATAGTAATTGTTTGTGGCAAATCTTTACTTACAGTGATTGTAAACTCACCATCTGTATTTGAAGTAATTATTTCTGAACTACTTGTAATTTTAGCGTTATAGAATGGCTCTAAGTATTCATTGTATACCACACCGCTTATTTTCACTTGTGCGAATGCTTGGAAAGCACACAAGATAAAAACAACCGTTACTAATTGTTTATTAAACATCATAAATTAATTTTGGGATTATTTCGAATTGTAATTTATTATTCTGCTAATGAAAAGTTTATTGGAAAACCATATTTAACAGCAACTCTCTTACCATCTTTCTTTGCTGGTTTAAATCTTGAAAGTTTTGTTACTACTCTTTTAGCTTCTTCATTTAATATTTCAGCATTGTCTGGTCCTAGTGTTTTGATATTTCTAACGTCTCCATTTTTATCAATAACAAAACGTACCCACACTTCTCCTTGTATCATATTTCTTACTGCCTCACTAGGATAGCTGAAATGTTTTTGTATGTGCTTAACCATATTTTCGTTAAAACAATCAAACATGTCTCCGTCTTTAACACTTTTACATTCATCAAAAGAAGGTACTCTATCAACGCTATTAAAACGTTCTGCTTTTCTAACTTCTTCTTTCGAAAGGCTATTTGTTAATGAAGCTATATCTGTAGCCGCAGATTTTTTCTTTATGCTAAGTTTATTTGAGATCTCTGAAGTTTTTGCTACTTCAGATAAACCTGAGGTACTTAACGAGTTTGCTGTTGAAGCTATCTCTTTCTTTCTCTTTTTTAAGAATCTTTTTCTAGGTGCAGAAACTCGAACCTTTATTTGTCTAACTTTTTTATTCTTTGCTCCTTTTAAAGGCTCAATAGAACATTTAGTTATACTATTTAAATCATCTAAAGGCTCTTCTGGTGTTTCACAAACCTTTTGAGAGAATCCTTCTACTAAGCTAAATGCTACTAACAATAGCAATACAACATTTTTTTTCATAAGTATATTATTACTTTTTTAAGTTAAGTAGTTTTTAGTATATACGTTTTAAATCGAGCGCAAAGCTAATCAAAAAACTTGAATTAACGTATTTTTTTATGTATTAATTGTTTATCGTCCAAGAAACATAGTACTGAGAACCTATGGTTCCTGCTTCTGGCACGCTAATGTATTCTTTTCCTGTAATATTTGTTCCTCCTACTTTAATCACCAATTTAGTAGACGGAATTGTATAATTCATTTGAGCATCAACAACAAATCTATCTTCTACAATTCTATCTAGGAAACGAGATTGATACAAAAATTCATCTTGCCATCTTGTATTGACAGCAAAACCAAAGTTTTTAAACAGCCTGTCGTGACCAAATTGTAGCTTTACAGAATGCTTTGGTGTATTAAACCCTGGCTTAAATGTAAAATCATCTACATTATCAAAAGTAAAATCTGAAAAAGCATAACTTGCACCTAAGTCAAAATTTCCTAAAACTTTAGTATTGAATCCTGCTGAAAAACCATAAGCTTGAATCTCTGATTTACTGTTGGTATTGATAATATATCTTTGAAAGTCGTTTAAAAATATCGCTTGTGCTGACCCCGAAGCTGGGTTATCTACTGAACCGTAAAACGGAACTACTACTTCAGTAGAAGTAATAAAATCTTCATGAATATTGAAAAAGCCTACTAAGTCAAACTCAAAAAGACTTCCTATGTCTACAGCTCCTCGATATCCTAGCTCAAATGATTTTACTGTCTCTGGTTTTACTAACTCTGCAGTAGACTGTCTCGATAGATTAGGGTTTGACTGAAATATTGTTGTGGGATCTGTTACTCCATTAATTGCATTTGTTCTGAAATCACTTTGAAAAGCTTCTACAGATTCAGCTGTATATGAGTTATTAAATGCTGATTCTCCAGATAATACAGCTTGCTGCCCCGCTATAGAAACGTAACCTCTAACAATAACCTCACGGGATAAGTTCTCTGCTACTGATCCTAATAACACAACATTTCCTAACGTTAATCCAAGATACTGATCTTGCGATGTTGGGTTTCTAAATCCTGTTTGAAATAATAACCTAAAATTATGATCTCTTTTCTCACCTACTGAATAAGAAACGGTTGCTCTTAGCGAAAAGTTACCATCAAAGTTTCTAGACTTGTCAAAACGAACTGTACCAGTAAACTTAATACGATCATCGTTAAATTTCTTCTGTACCTGAGTGTACACTCCATATTGTCTATATCTCAAAACCCCATCGTCATCGGTATAAACCTGTCCATTAGAATCTAAGGCGAAACTTCTAAAGCTACCTCCAACTTGAATATCTGCAAAATCAAAATGATCTGCTAAATTATAATTTGCATCTACATGGTAAAAACCTGAGTTTTCGTCTAATCTAGCTCCGTTTTGTGCTATGTCGGTTGCTCTTGCTAAGTTTAAGTATCTATTAAATTCATTCGACCCTGCTTCTGGCTTACCTGTATCTGCAATAAGCCTAGCAGTATTATGAGCTTGATCACTTGAAATCCCTTGATTTAACAACGTAAAATAAGCTACTCCATATTCAGTAAAATAATCTCTATTAGATTTCCACGCATTATTAACGAATACACCAGCTAATCTCGAATCCACAGTTTTTCCTGCATCGTTCTCATTATAATATCCTCTTAAGAAATAATTTTTCCCTTTAAACTCTAACCTAAACTGCTCCATATACGAGTTATTCTGAGCGTATCTGTTACTCGCTTGAGAAATGTTATTTCCTAAACTGAATTTTGAAGCAAAAATGATTTCTGTGTCTTTATTTTTCCATGGTCGAAAATGTAGAGCTCCTTCAAACGTAGTATTTTTGATTCTGTAATCAATTAATTCTCTTTCTAAGAAACCTGTTCTACTTATTCTTTGATTTACTACACTAGTTCCTCCATTAAGTCTAAGGTTTTGTAATGCATTAATTGACTGACCGAAAAGCGGTGATGATGGATCTTGAGTAGCTTGATCAACTGATAAAGCTAAATCTACCAAATTCAATCCAAAATCGTCTCCGTACACATTTACTCCGTTATAGTTCGTGTTTCCTTGATGACTAGTGGCTCCACTACCATTAGAGTCACTTCTATCATCAGCTACCCAATCTTCTCCGTTGTTATATACAATATTCACTTTACCAGCAACCCAATCATTGAATTTAAACGCTAGCCTTGCTCCAATATCATAAAAAGCGTAAGTTCCACGACCTTCTTGTGTATTTACACCAGATTTAGTGTAAATACTAATCCCTGCATCATCAAATGGATTTTTACTCGTCATCAACATAATTCCATTAAATGCATTGGCTCCATATAATGCCGATGCTGCACCAGGTAGAATTTCAACATTCTTAACATCTAATTCGTTTAGCCCAAAAATATTCCCTAAAGCATAATCAAACACAGGAACAGCTCCATCCACTCCATCTATTAACTGAACAAATCTATTATTCGCTGTACTAGCAAAACCACGATTAGACACTACTGTTTTAGTTAAGTAATTATTATCTAATACGTCTATTCCTTTTAAATTCCCTAAACTTTGATAAAAATTAGGTGATGGTGTTTTCTTTATATACTTCCCATCAATTCGTTCAATAGTAACTGGCGATTCCATAACTCGTTCTGGTGTTCTAGAAGCAGATATTACGACTTGATCTAATACGAATGTTTCTTTAAGAATAACATTTATTTCTTGTGAAGTATCTGTTACAGTAATAACTTCAGATTGGAAACCAACTAAAGATATATTTATGGTTACTGGAAAGTTTTTTACTTTAACGACAAATTCTCCATCGTAATTAGTAGTGACAGAATTACCTTCGCTTGTTTTCACAATCGCTCCTGGAAAAGGTTCTAAGTATTCATCGAAAACTAAACCTGATATTTGTTGAGCTTGCGCACTCATGAAAACTGTTCCTAGCAAAAAAATAAGGGGAATAGTAGTTTTTAATCATAACTATAAAATTAATTGCATTTGTCGCTTTTAGCATGTTGCTAATTTTTGATAATTTACTAAAAAAAATGCTTAGAACCTTAAAAATAAAGCTCTAAACATTTTAAAAAATTATTTTGAAATGAAAAGTGTCCTTTTCACTTGAATTTAATTGTCTTCTAAAGAGAAATTAATAGGGAATCCGTATTTAACCGATGTATTTTCTCCATCTTTAACTCCTGGTGTAAATCTTGGTAAGTTAGAAACTACGCGAACAGCTTCATCTTTCAATATTTTACCACCTTTTGGACTCAACGCTTTGATATTTGTTACATTACCATTTTTGTCAATAATAAAACGAACCCAAACTTCACCTTCAATTTTGTTAATCACAGCATCACTAGGATACCTAAAATGCTCTTGAATGTGTTTGATCATTTCTGTATTAAAACAATCAATTTGATCATTAGATCCTTTTTCTCCTTCACAATCAGAAAACATTGGGATAGCGTCAACTGTACTAAATTTATTTGCCTTTCTTACCTCTTCTTTAGATAACGTATTAGACAGGGCAGCTAAATTGGTTTTAAGAGCTATTGTTTTAGATAATTCGGAAGAATGGTTTGTATCTGATAAACCTGAACCACTCAAGCTATTTGCACCAGTAACGGCTTTGTTTTTTCTTTTCTTCAAAAATCGTTTCTTAGGTGCCGATACACGAACTGATATTTGCCTCGCTTTCTTATCGTTTGATTTTTTCGATGGATTAATAGTACATTTAGTTATACTGTTTAAATCATCTAGTGTTTCTGCTGGTGTATCACACGTTTCTTGTTGTGCGCTTATATTAATAGATAGCACACACAATATAAAATAAAGTGTTTTTTTCATAAGTTAGGGAATTGACACTCAATCAGAAAAACTGACTGAGAAAATTATACTTCTATATATGCAAAATATGTTCCAAAGTACAAAACTAATGAAATTTGTTGAAAAAAAATTAAAAATTATATAAAATACTGTTAAACCCTATTTTTTTTGACGTTTTTTGAATATTTAGAGTCCTTTTGTACTTTTTTAATACAAAAAGTTGTTGTAGGGAAATATCTTCATGTGGATATTTTTAACTTCTTCGTATACTTTATCTTTAAACTCTTCTATGTTATCTTTATTTTCTGCAGAAATAAAACAAGCTTCTGTACTAATATCGTTAAACCATGTCTTCTTCCAATCATTTAACGTGTAATGTTCTTTTGTTTTCTGTGTAATTAAATCGTCTTCATCTATAGTCTTGTGTGTATAAGCATCTATTTTATTGAAAACCATAATAACTGGCTTGTTAGAGCTATCTATTTCATCTAAGATTTTATTCACAGAAGTAATATGGTCTTCAAAGTTTGGATGAGAAATATCTACTACATGTAATAAGAGGTCTGCCTCCCTTACTTCGTCTAATGTTGACTTAAAAGACTCAACCAATTGTGTAGGTAGCTTTCGGATAAAACCAACAGTATCTGTGAGTAAAAAAGGGACATTTTTCACTACAACTTTACGAACTGTAGTGTCTAATGTTGCAAACAGTTTATTCTCAGCAAAAACATCACTTTTACTAATAACATTCATTAACGTAGATTTACCAACATTGGTATATCCTACTAACGCTACTCTTACAAGCTGCCCTCTATTCTTCCTTTGAATAGCCATTTGCTTGTCAATTGTTTTTAGCTTTTTTTTAAGTAACGTGATTTTATCTCTAATAATACGTCTGTCGGTTTCAATTTCAGTTTCACCTGGTCCTCTCATACCTATACCACCTTTTTGTTTATCAAGGTGAGTCCACATTCTTGTTAACCTAGGTAATAAATATTCATATTGAGCTAGTTCAACTTGCGTTTTAGCTGAGCTTGTTTGTGCTCTACTTGCAAAAATATCAAGAATAAGATTCGTTCTATCTAAGATCTTACAATCTAAAATTTTCTCAATATTTCTTAATTGTGCTGGTGATAATTCATCATCGAAAATAGCTGTTCCTATTCCGTTTCTTTCTATATATGATTTTACTTCATCTAACTTCCCTGATCCAATAAAGGTTTTTGGATGGGGTTTTTCAAGTTTTTGTAAGAAACGCTTAACAGGCACACCTCCGGCTGTACTGGTTAAAAATGCTAATTCATCTAAATATTCTTCTGCCTTTTCTTCATTTTGGTGCTGTGTTATTACACCAATTAAAACTGTTTTCTCGGATATTACTTCTTTAGTCTCAATCATAAGCTACAAAAATACGAATTCTAAAAATCTAAAACACGTTTATCTTTTTACTAATTCTTTATGCAGTTATAAATAAATGCCGGTGGAATATTTAAAGGTTCAAAATTCAAAGAAACATTCTTTTTCTTGAAAATTTCTTTCAACTTCTTATAATAATTTAAACTATACTGAAATTGGGTGAAAGGAGCTTTATTCTTAAGTGTTTGGTATGATTCTTCTAGTATGTTTTGTGCAACTTCATTAGGTATTATCGAAAGAGGTAAACTTGATATTATAGCATCTGCCTTATCATAACCCAATTGCTTGATTTCTTCTCTTATATTTTCTGCAGAAGCTTTTAATACAATACATTGTGGATGATCAATTTTCAATAGTTCCTGATAAAACGCTTCATTTATCTCAAAACAAACTAATTTTGTTTTAGGCTGTATTTTATTTAAAATATGTTTTGTTATGGCTCCATTTCCCGGACCTAGCTCAACAATTAAGTCTGAGTTATTGAAATCTACATGCTTTAACATTTTTTCTGCTAAAAAGCGAGAGCTCGGT
Organism: Tenacibaculum sp.; assembly: GCA_020629275.1. Classification (GTDB taxonomy): domain Bacteria; phylum Bacteroidota; class Bacteroidia; order Flavobacteriales; family Flavobacteriaceae; genus Polaribacter. Next base: position 68,779 of record JAHDDQ010000003.1, read on the forward strand.
ATAATTGTACCCGATGTTTTTGCTGTTGATATTGCTTCTTTAAAAAAATTGAACTTTTTCTTCAAATCCTTCTTTTGTATATTACACTAAATTTTTCCCACAAATATGCAGTTTTTTAAAGACTTTCTAGGTTTATTTTATCCTAATTTATGTATAAATTGTACTAGAAACCTCTTAAAAAATGAGACGATCGTTTGTACGTTTTGTAACAATGACCTACCATTAATTGAAATTAGCAATATCAGAAAAAATCAAATTTCGGAAGTTTTTTATGGAAAAATCTCTATTCACAGTGCTGTTGGCTTACTTTATTTTAGAAAAGGTAATAGTACTCAAAAGTTAATTCATAAATTGAAATATGAAAATAGGCAGGATGTTGGATCTTTCTTAGGGAATTGGTTTGGACGAGAGTTGCATGAGAATACTCAATTTTCTTCTGTAGATCATATTATACCTGTTCCTTTACACAAAAAACGCCTAAAAAAAAGAGGGTATAATCAACTCACTACATTTGGCACAGCATTAAGTTATCAACTTAAAACCTCATATACACCAAATATCTTAATCAAAACAGTAACAAATAAAACTCAGACTTTAAAAAATCGATTTGATCGTTTTGATACTGCTGATCCTAAATTCAAATTAACGGATTATGAGTACCTTGAAAACAAACATGTTTTACTCATCGACGATATTATAACTACAGGCGCTACAATAGAATTTTGTTGTATAGAATTGCTTAAAGTTAAAAATATCAAAATTAGTATTGCAACTATTGCTTTCACTGAAAGAACCTAATTGATTTTTACTACTTTTGAGTATAATTTAAATTTTTATTTGTGAAGCTTCAAAGTCGATTTTTCTTACTGAGTATTCTTCTATTTTTATTTCAACAATGCGCTAGGAAGGGTAGGCCTGAAGGAGGACCTAAAGATGAAGATGCTCCAATAATGCTTGTAGCAAAACCTGCTAATGAAAGCGTTAACTTTAAAGATAATTCTATTCGTATTTACTTTGATGAATATGTTACCTTAAAAGATCTCAACAAACAATTAATTGTTTCTCCTCCTTTCAAAAACCCTCCACTTATCACACCGCAAGGCACACCCAGTAAGTATATCAATATAAAAATTTTAGATACATTAAAGGAAAACACTACGTATACTTTTAATTTTGGTAATGCTATTCAGGACAACAATGAGGGTAATAAAATTGAAAATTTCAAATATGTTCTTTCTACTGGTAATTTAATTGACTCTTTAACAATTAAAGGTGCTGTAAGAGATATTGAGAAAAAGCTACCTACAAAGAATTACAGTTTATTACTTTACAAATTAGATTCTACTTATAATGATTCTATAGTTTATAAAGAAAAACCAAATTATGTAACTAGAACAATAGATTCAACAAATTATAAATTCACAAATATTGGTGAAGGCGAATATGCTATTTTTGCAATCGATGAAGAAGTTTCAAATTATAAGTTTGATCCTAAAACAGATAAGATTGGGTTTTTGAATACATCCGTATTCTTACCTAAAGACAGTATTATTGATAGCGATATGGTTCTTTTTAGCGAATTACTCCCTTATAAACTCAAAAGAGGAAAACAAACGCATAAAGGGAAAATTCAGTTTGGGTACACAGGTAAACAAACAAATATGAAAGTTCGTTTATTATCTAATACTCCTAAAAACTTTAAATTTTATACTAAATTCGAGGAAGATAAGGATACTCTTAACTATTGGTATGCTCCTATTGATATAAAAGCAGATTCTTTGAACTTCATAATAAGTAATAAAAATGTTATAGACACTGCTACTGTTTTTTTAAGGAAAAAGAAACTCGACTCTTTGTCTATAAGCTCATCTGTTAAAGGTAATTTACATTTAACAGATACATTATTCTTAAAAGCTAACAACCCTATCATTAAAGTTGATGAAGATAAGTTCTCGTTAATGAAGAGTGATTCTATTCCTGTTGAATACGAGCTTAAAAAGCATGATATAAATACATTTGCTATCTTCTTTGAAAAAGAAATAAAAACTCCATATACTTTACAAGTTCTTCCTGAAGCTTTTCAAGATTTATATGATGTAAAATCTAAAGACACCCTTAATTATAAATTCAACACAAAAGATATTGAAGATTATGGCACTATCTTCTTAGATGTTAAAAAGAAATTTGACAATCCGGTTATTATTGAAGTTTTAGCTAAAGATGAGCTTATTAGAACGCAATATGTTGAAACTTCAAAAACTATTGAGTTTAAGTTACTAGAGCCTAGACAATATGTTATAAGAGCTATAATAGATGATAATAAAAATGGTGTTTGGGACACTGGTAATTTATTAAAAAAACAGCAACCTGAAAAAATCATTTACTTCTCTCAGAAGTTAAAAGTTAGAGCGAATTGGTCATTCAATGAAACTTTCACCATAGAATAAAAAAAAGAGATGTTATAAATAACATCTCTTTTTTAAGTTTATTTTTAATTCTTCGATGATTCTTTACAAAGAATAATTAAGGTATATTTCATAAGAAACTGGAACAGTATTACCTTCTTTACTAGCTGGTATAAAAGTTGGTAAATTACTTACTAACTTTTTGCTGTAGGTAGATAAAATCTTATTTTGATTAGGATCGCTAACTCTAATATTAGTTACTTTTCCATTCTTATTTATAACAAATTTAACAGCCACTTTGCCTGTTATTCCTTTTTCTATAGCTTTTGTAGGGTAAACAAAATTATTTTGAATGTAATTAGTTACCTCTGAATTAAAACATTTTTTTAATTCAGTTTCCGTTTTGCAAGCCGAGAATAGAGGTATCTTATCTACGTTATCGAACGCGTATACTTTCTTTGAAACGTCTGCTCTATTTTCTTTACTAGAAATAGCAACTTTTTTAATCGTTGTAATATTGGTTGCTTTTTTATCTACAGGAGCTTCTTCTACAACGTTATCATCTTTCTTTCTTTTAATCAGAAAACGATTTTTTGCTGCAGATTCTTCGTCCTTAATTTTGTCTACTGATTTTTTGTAGACAACTTCTACTTCAAAATTCTTGAAACTATTAAGACCACTTTTAACTTTAATTGACTGCTTATCATCACTTTGTGCGTTGGCAATACTAACCACACAAAGGCACATGAATAGCCATTGTACTTTTTTCATCTTGGAGGGGGATTAAATTAGTATTCATTGTAATATTTAGGGATTACTAAATTAATAAAAAAAATAGAATTTCGACATGTGTTCTTAACTTTTTTTTAACAAAACATACCGAAAAACAGTAATAATATATTTAATTAACTTTTATCTGCTTTTGCCCAGTTATCTCGTAAGCCCACAGTTTTATTAAAGACTAGATTTCCACTAGTTGTGTCGTTATCGATATTGAAATATCCTAAGCGTTGGAACTGAAAACGATCTCCAATATTAGATGTTGCTAAACTAGGCTCTACAAAGGCATTAATTATTTTTAATGAATCAGGATTTAAAAACTCCATAAAGTCTTTGTCTTTATGACTATCTGGAGCCTCGTCTAGAAACAATCTATCATACACTCTAACCTCGGCTTTTACAGCATGCTTTATAGATACCCAATGTAATGTTCCTTTAACTTTACGTTTACTCTCTTCTGTTCCACTTCCAGATTTACTTAAAGGATCGTAAGTACAATGAATTTCAGTAACGTTTCCTTCATCATCTTTAATGCAGCTTTCGCCTTTAATTATATATGCATTTTTCAAACGTACTTCTTTACCAAGTGTTAATCTGAAGTATTTTCGATTAGCTTCTTCTTTAAAATCTTCTCTTTCTATATATAGTTCTCTTGAAAAAGGTACTTCTCTACTTCCAGAATTTTCATCTTCTGGATTATTCTCTGCTATTAATAATTCTTCTTTATCTTCCGGATAATTCGTTATTACAAGCTTAACAGGGTTTAAAACTCCCATCACTCTATTTGCAGATTTATTTAAATCTTCTCTTATTTTAAACTCTAATAAAGCAACATCTATTACGTTTTCTCTTTTTGAAACTCCTACAGTTTCAATGAAATTTCTTATCGCTAATGGTGTGTACCCTCTTCTTCTTAAACCTGAAATGGTCGGCATTCTTGGATCATCCCATCCTGAAACAGCACCTTCCTCAACCAACCTGAGTAACTTACGTTTACTCATTATGGTATAGCTTAAATTTAATCTTGAAAACTCGCGTTGCTTAGGCGGTAGAGGATACTTTTCTTTGTTGAATTCATATATGTTATCTCTAAACCAATTGTACAACTCTCTATGTGGCTTAAATTCCAAAGAACATAACGAATGTGAGACTTGTTCTATATAATCACTTTCACCATGCGTCCAATCGTACATTGGATAGATTACCCAGTTATTACCTGTTCTATGATGCGCCTTCTTTAAAATTCGATACATTATAGGATCTCTCATTAACATATTTGGAGATGCCATATCAATTTTTGCTCTTAAAACATGAGTTCCTTCTTCGAATTCTCCTGCTTTCATTCGGCTGAATAAATCTAAATTCTCTTCAACAGTTCTATCTCTAAAAGGGCTATTAGTACCGTGCTCAGTCGGCGTTCCTTTTTGTTCAGCCATAGCTTCTGATGATTGCGAATCTATGTACGCTTTTCTTTCTTTAATTAGTAATACAGCCCAATCATATAATTCTTGAAAATAATCCGAAGAATAACATTCGTTAGCCCATTTATATCCTAACCAAGAAACATCTCTTTTTATAGCATCTACGTATTCTTGCTCTTCTTTAGCTGGATTTGTATCATCAAAACGAAGATTTACAGGCGCGCTATATCTTTCACCTAAACCGAAGCTTATACCTATAGCTTTAGTATGCCCAATGTGTAAGTAACCATTAGGTTCAGGAGGAAATCGAAAACGCAACTTTTCTTTTGGCATGCCGTTGCTTAAATCCTCTTCAATAATTTGCTCTATAAAGTTTAATGACTTCTTTTCTTCTGACATGATATATTAATTATTTACGGCAAAAATAATTATTATAAAGAAAAAAAGCAGTGTAAAAACACTGCTTTATTATTTAGTTGATACTTTTTGCTACTCAACCCAATATTGTAATGTTACTCCTACAGTTTCATCAGATCCTTCAGTAATTGTGATAAACTCAGAAGAAGCACCGTCGAAATATCCGTCATATGCGCCTATTCTATAACTTCCTGCTGGCAAATTAGAAATAACACCTGACTCTCCATAATAATAATCATCGTAATAATATTGATTTGTTTCAATATTATAGGCGTAATAGCCTGACAAAGTATTTGTAGAAACTTTATTTCCTGAACGGTCTACTAAACTAACAATAATTTCAAACTCTTCTTGAGCTGGGACTTCTAATGATACATTTTTTGTTGTGAAGGCGAAAGAAAAGATCGCAAATGCTACGTACAATAATTTTTTCATTTTTTTGGTTTTAAAATTTCATCTTAAATTTCTAAAAATGAAGTTTATTATACTTTTTCACATTGTTAAAATTATATCATCTTAAAGTTATTATTCTCCCGTTTTGAATACGTTATTAAGTGGGTTAATATCTGCCATAAAACCTGTTTTATCAATTTCTACTGATTTTACTTTTTTAGAAACATCAAAACTATAAGTAGTATATGCCCACCCCCAATCTTTTAATACTGTTGCTTTTGTTGGTTTGTTTCCTCTCATCATTTCTAATGGAATGTTGAACAACTCTTTACTTCCGTCTGCATATTCAACACTTACATCTAAAGGCATTGGCATCGCGCCTATTCGCTCTAAGGTAATCTGCTTATCTTTTACTTGTTTAATACCGTAATCGATCGTATTTGTAGTTTGCGTCCACTCATTTAAATACCAATCTAAATGTATTCCTGAAACTTTTTCAGCGGTTCTTTTTATATCGTTAGGTATAGGGTGTTTGAACGAAAAATCAGCGAAATATTTTTTAAGTGTCTTTGCTACATTCTCTGCTCCAATTATATATTCTAATTGACTTAAAAAGATACTTCCTTTGCTATAACTTGCTATTCCATAAGCTAAATTGGTTTCGTAACGATCGGCATGTGTGGTAAGTGGTTTTTCTTTTCCTGCCTTTACTACATAATTATACCCCCTGTACGAACCTTCATTTGGGTTAGCTTTGTTTTTTCCTAAGATTTCATTTTCAGCTTTATTTGAGATATACGTAGTAAAACCTTCGTCCATCCAAGGATGTTTACTTTCATTTGTTGCTAATAGAAACTGAAACCAAGTATGTGCCATTTCGTGTGCGGTTACACCAAATAAGCTTCCCCATTTTCTTTTTCCTGTAATCAGCGTACATTGCGCATACTCCATACCTCCATCTCCTCCTTGAATTATAGAATATTGCTTGTAAGGATACTTTCCTATATGCTTACTGAAATAATTCATTAAATCAGCTGTTTTAGGCTGAAGCTTTTTCCAATTATCTAAATATTCTTGTTCTAATGTTTTCTTATAAAAGAAATGTAAATCTATTCCACTTTCCATCTTAAAAATATCGTGTTGATATTCTTTATCTGCCGCCCATGTAAAATCGTGAATATTTTCTCCTTTAAATTTCCATGTTAATTTTTTTCCTCTGGGTCTGTCTAATTTTTTTGATTTATCCTCGTAGCCATGACCTACTTCTTGTGGGTTTTGCAAATTTCCTGTACCCCCTACAACATAATCTTTGTGTATGTGAAGTGTTACATCAAAATTTCCCCAAACTCCGTGAAACTCCCTAGCAATATATGGTGGAGTATGCCATCCTTCGAAATCATATTCCGCCATTTTAGGATACCATTGTGTCATTGATAAAGCTACTCCTTCTTTATTATTCCTTCCAGACCTACGTATTTGTTTAGGTACTTGCGCTTCAAAATCCATTTCAAACACTGCTTTTTCTCCAGTTCTAATAGGTTTATTTAAAACAACTTCTAAAATTGTTCCTACTATTTCATAAGAAACTTTTTCACCATTTTGCTTTAACGATTTTACTTTTATATATCCTATTTCTGAAGGACTTAATTTAGCTATTCTACTTTCAGGCTTTACTTCAGGATTTGTCGATTTATTAACCATTCTTCCATCCGGATCATCGATAGCATGTAAACGGGCATCCATTTGTGAGTTAGGTTGAAATGCATTGAAATATAAGTGATAGAAAACTTTTGTTAACTCGTCCGGTGAATTGTTTGTATAGGTAAGTTTTTGTTTTCCCTGATATTGATATTTTTTCACATCAACATCAATATCCATTTCGTAGTCGACATGTTGCTGCCAATAACCAGGATTATTATTTGCTTTTTGTGCAACAACAACACAGGTAATCATGAATACTAGTGTAAATAAGTAACTTGCTTTTTTCATTATTATTCCTTTTTGTTTTAATCAAAAAAAAGAGCATTTACATGCTCTTTTATATTTTCTCTACTCGTATGTTATCTTCCGTTAACCATTCTATCTGCCATTCGTAAAGCATTGTATGCATTTACAACTCTACCAGAAACTGATAAGTCTTCAAATGGCACTAACTCTCCGTCAGGATTAACTCTTGATCTAGATCCAGGCTTAGTAACTTGAATTCCAATTTTAGTTCCTGAATTCATTAAAATATGTTTTACTTGACTTGCCGATAATTCTGGATAGTACGAACGAACTAAAGCTGCTACACCTGCTGTAGCTGGAGACGCCATAGACGTTCCACTTATGGCTTCATATGTGTTTTCTGGGAATGTTGAATATATACTTACTCCTGGAGCAAAAACGTCTACATTTTCTTTACCGTAATTAGAAAAGCCAGCTGGCAATGCTTTGTTATAGTTTGCGCTCATAGCCCCTACAGTAAGGAAATTATCAGAAACTTCATTCGTCAAATCTGGTGCATCGTTAGGAAACGTTTTTTCAACATCTATATTTTTCCCATCGTTCCCCGCTGCATTAACTATTAATACATCTTTTTCAGCTGCATATTTAATAGCTTCATAAACCCATTCTTTGTTCGGAGAGAATGCTTTACCAAAACTCGTATTAATGACTTTAGCTCCATTGTCTACGGCGTAACGAATACCTAAGGCAACATCTTTATCATACTCATCTCCATTTGAAACTGAACGCACTGCTAGTATTTTAACATTGTCTGCAACTCCATTCATTCCTTTACCGTTATTTCTAGATGCTGCAATAATACCAGCAACATGTGAACCATGTGATTCTGTTTTTACAGAGTGCCCAATATTTCCATCTCCATATCCAGGTTTGTCATTTATATCGTAAGCATTATCACCTACTACTGTACGGTAATCTGTTTTTAAATTATCTCCATCAATTGTTTTCTGTGCTTTCTTAATGGCATCCTTTAAACGCTCTTCCATTACAGGCATAGTACTTCCATTAGCTTTGACAAAGTTAATAGCAAAATCAATTGCTTCTTTTAACTCACTATTTTCGGTTCTTATCGCTTTAACTTCTTTAAAAGTATATTCATCTTTTTTCAAATACTTACTTAAAATATCATCAGAAAATAGAACACGAGATAAATAATTCTGATATCTGAATTTTGTTTCTTTAGCCTCTTTTACTTTACCTTCTTGATATTTTTTTACTTCAGCTAATGTTTCGGCATCAGCTATAGACGGGTTCATTAAAATACGTTCGTATTCCAAATGTTCATCATATGATTTTCCTAAAAAATTCCACCCGTTAATATCATCAACATAACCATTTTTATCGTCATCGATTCCATTACCTGCTATTTCTCCTTTGTTAACCCAGGCTACATCTTTTAAATCTTCGTGTTCTAAATCTTGTCCACTATCTACTACACCAACGACAACCTCAATACTTTTTTTCCCCTTTAAAAACTCGTACGCTTTATTAACACTCATTCCAGGAATAGAATCTGTAGCAAGATCAAGGTGCTGCCAGTTTTCTTTCTCAGCATCTGTTAAAGGTGCTTTCTTTTCTGAAACATTTACTATGGTATTTGGTCCTTGTGGGACAGGTAAATTACTTATAGTTTTACAACTTGACAAAGAAACTATTACCACAAATGTGCATATAATGAATTTAATAATTTTCATAAATATCTATTTTAAATCAAAATGTAAATCTATTGCTTTAAAATTATGATCAAAAATATATTTTTTGTTTTTTTAAGATTTGTTGGTTGACATATTTCTTATTTTTGATTTTAATTAAAATAAAAAAAATATGACTAAATTCGAAAAATTAAAATCTTTCAAAATCACAAAAGAAACAGCAAAGTTAATAAACGGAGGTAATTATCCTTCCTTTGCACAACAACAATGTCTTGAAGCTCAAAATTGGCTTGAAGAAAATAATGTCGCAAGATGCCCTAGAAACTGTGGAGAATCGGGAAGATATCTTGACATGGAATATATCTTTTGTTAATTAAATTATTTTTCAACTAGAAAGTCTTTTGATATTACAATAGACTTTCTAGTTGAAAAACTCTCTAAATTTGTAACTCTCTTTTAATCGAACACCTTTTTCAGTATGTTTAACTGTTATGACTTCATTATGTGCATCATGTTCTAAGAATAAAAGATATTCTTTATCTGCTGCTTCATTTAAAAAGGATTCTTTTTCTTTTAATGTAAGTAATGGCCTTGTATCATAACCCATTACATATGGTAAAGGAATATGACCTACAGTAGGTAACAAATCGGCCATGAAAACTATTGTTTTTTCTTTGTATTGAATTTTTGGCAACATTTGTTTTTCAGTATGTCCATCTTTAAATATTACATCAAAACCTATGTAATCTTTTGCATTTAGGTGTAAAAAATTCAGTTGACCACTTTCTTGAATTGGCATTATATTCTCTTGTAAGAATGACGCCTTTTCTCTTGGGTTAGGATTTACAGCCCAATCCCAATGCCTACTATTACTCCAAAACTTGGCGTTTTTAAATGCTGGTTCATAACCTGTTCTGTTCTTATTCCACTGAATAGCTCCACCACAATGATCAAAATGCAAATGTGTTAAAAAGACATCTGTAATATCATCTCTATGGAAACCATACTTAGCAAGTGATTTATCCAAGGAAAAATCACCGTACATGTAATAATAACCAAAAAATTTGTCTGATTGTTTATTTCCAACTCCTGTATCGATTAGTACTAACCTATTTCCGTCTTCAATAAGCATGCATCGCATACCCATTTCAATCATATTGTTAGCATCTGCAGGATTTGTTCTTTGCCAAAGGGATTTAGGAACAACACCAAACATGGCGCCTCCATCTAATTTAAAGTTCCCTGTTTCTATAGGATAAATTTGCATAGTAAGCAAATATGCGAAATTTTAGTGAAATTTTAAGTTAATAATTTGGTAATATAGTTGTACAAATTATTATTTTTCATTCAACCCTTCTAGTAGGTATCCTATCGCAAAATTGGATTTTTTATCAAAAACAACTCTTTTACATTTTACTTCATCTGTAATAGCTTTATATATGTTTAGCCCTGATTTTAATCTTTTTCCTATTTTTTCTTTAGAACTTAGAAAATAAGACGAATTAATTGGTAGAGAAATGTATCTTTTTTCCTCAGTATTTTCCATTAATTTTGAAAGTTCATAGGGGATTCCACCGATAATAAAGCACGTTTTTCTTTTATTTTTAGGAATCGTACGAATTAGAGTTTTTATCTTATCAAAGACTTCTTCATCTTCAATTCCTTTTTGATGGTACTTACTACCATAAGTTTCTTCTCCAATAAAGTCCTTGTCGGTTTTATAAGCTATTTTAGTGTTTCCTGAGCCTATATCGATTAAAAAACTTGATGCCATAAATTGTTCTGGTACTGTTGCCATTAAACCATAAATAGCTTCTGTTTTTGGGGTAATTAATTTTGCTTTTATGTTTTCTTCTTTTAGCTTTTCTAGTATTTGCTGTGTTATTTCTTCTTTTAAAGCACCAGAACTAATTAAAATCTTTATGTTTTGTAATTTAACACCATAATTTTTTAGTGTTGCAATATACGCGTTTAGTTTACTTTTAATTTGTAATGGAGTAGTCATTCCTTCTGAAATCAAGCTTTTACCATATTCTTTAAATTTAAGCTCCCAGTTTTTTTGGGTGTCTACTTCAATGATAAAATAATTAAACCCAGTTGTTCCTATTTCTATTACGCCTCTTAAAACTCCGTTGATGGGTTTTTTAGAAATGTAATCAAATGAAGTGATTTCTTCTTTTTCTTTTTTATTTTTTGATGATGTATTGCATGATGCAACAAGAAAAAGTAGTCCTAAAAATAAGAGTTTAATTGGTTTCATAATTTTTACTTAAAACTTTAATTGTACTTAATGTAAACTAAAATCAGAATCAAAAATAGTTGATTTTGTTTTCATTACATCATTATTTTGGTTTGAAAGTATTTACTGCTATAATCTATTCTTTTCTGTTCTTTCGTTGTGCTGTGAAGTTTACTATTTATGTGTGAAAAATAATTTTATAATTTACAGGTAGAGAATTAACTATTTAATGAAGCACGATGATTACAGGTGTAACGTTATTTTAAATACATCTTACTCATTATCTGTGTTCTAAAAAAGTAACATGATAATTAATTATACTTCATCATGTATTAGTATAGTGCCATATTAATTGTTCTATAAACCTTTATTTTTATGGTAAAAGTTAACATAACTATATACCAAGAGTGCATAAAAAGTAGTTATAAACTTTATGATTCATAGAATATAGTATTATAATACTCGGATGAAAAATTCTTATAATTTATAAAGCTTTTTCTCTAAAACATTAATATACTTGTGTTAAAATATGCTAAAAAACTATATCGAACACATCTCTTACATGAAACTACTGAAGAAAACAATTGTCTTAATTGTACTTATAGTGAATAGTGCAATTTATGCCCAAAAAAGTAGTCCTGAAGCTGTATATGATAGCTTATTCAAAAAATCTCAAGATGCTTATTACAAAAGTGATTTTAAAACTTATAAATACTATACTGATAAAACCATTCTATTTACTAAAAAGCATAAACTAAAACAACAACACCTGTTGTCGTTGATGAATAAAGGTATTTACCATAAAAATGTAGGTGAATTAGACAGTACTTTAATCACCTATCTTTCTATTTATGAAAAAGTAAAAACATATCCAGATACTTCTAAAACCAAAATTCTAGTTCAGTTTAATTTAGCAAACGCATATTCAAATATGAATATGCTTGGTAAAACTAAATCATTACTTAAACAAGTAATAGCGAATGCTTCACAACATACCGATGCTCATAGAGTACTGATAGGTGCTAATACTTCACTTGGTAATATTTATTTAAAAACAAAAGAATATGATAAAGCTAAACGCTATTTTTTAAAAGCAAAGCAATTGGCTGTAAAAAATGATAAAGCACAATTGATTTCTATTATTAACAATCAACTTTTTATTATCTACTACCAACAAAAACAATATGCAAAAGCTTTACAAACTGTAGAAGATGCTATACAATTAAACCCATTAGATTCTAACACCACAAAAGTTTCTAGCTTATTTAAAAAAGCAAAAGTATTAAATGTACAAAACCAAGTTAAAGAAACTTTAGATTATTTGAATAAGGCTCAAAGTATTGCATCTGTAAAAAAATACCATAAACTATCTATGGAAATTTCAGAGATTCAGGCTAAGGTTTATGAAAAAACAAAAGATTATGAGCAATCATTACAAGCTCAAAAATTATATTTAAAAAAGAAAGAAAAATATTTATCTACTCTTTCTAAAGCTAAGCGTATAGAAATAGAAAAAGAGTTGAAACAACAGGAAGCAATTAATAAAAATTATTTTTTTAGAACAGCTTTCGTTATCATTTTGTTAGTAATGGGATTTTTCTTCTTCTATGTATGGTCTAAAAAAAGAAAACACAAGTTATTAGTTAAGCAAAATATACTTCAGAGAGATAAAAACTTATTGTACTCTGAAAATGAAGTATTAAAAAATAAGGTAGATTATTTAGTAACAGAAATTTCGAATAAAAGTTCTAAAGAACCTGTAACAAAATATAAAAAATCTTCTCTTTCCGAAGAAGACAAGAAAAAATACATCGAGCAAATCTTAAAGTTTATGGATACTGAAAAACCATATCTTGACTATAATATGAAACAATCAGATATTACTGAAAAACTTAACATAAGTCTGCATCATTTTTCTGAAATTTTAAACACTTCTTTACAAAAAAACTTTAATAATTTTATTAATTCATATAGGGTTGAAGAAGCTAAACGTATGATAAAAAATCCTAGTTATAACGATTATAAATTGATAAGCATTGGTTACGAAGCTGGTTTCAAAAGTAAGACTTCCTTCAATCGCGCTTTCAAAAATATGGTTGGCGTAACTCCCTCAGAATATAAGAGTAACGTTTAAAATTAATAGTAATGAGGTCTCATCTTATAATTTGAACCTCCTCTTCAACCTATATTTTATAATTTTGGTTTCTTGTGTTGTTTCCTATCAAAAAAGGTAATACTGCTATTGCGTAAAATACAGCACCTTCCAAAATCTAAACCATGAATAGAAAAATACTACTACTATTAGTATTCGTATCTACATTAAATTGTTTTACTCAGAATTTTAGGAGTATTTGGAATACTACGAATACTGAAAGTGGTTCTTCTCCGGATAATCAAATAATAATACCAACGGATTCAAATTTCACTTATAACTATACCATAAACTGGGGTGATGGAAATTCTGATACTAATGTTACTGGCGACATTACACACACTTATACCAACCCTGGAACCTACACCATAGAAATTTCTGGGATATTTCCGACTATTTATTTCAATAACTCAGGTGATAAACTGAAAATAATAGAAATTCTAAGTTGGGGGACTATTCAATGGGAAACCATGGAGAATTCATTTTTTGGATGTGAAAGAATGAATTTTGACGCCATAGATTCTCCTAATTTATCTAGAGTTACTTCGCTAAAAAACATGTTCAAAGGTTGCACCATTTTTAATGGAATTGTAAACGATTGGAACGTGAGTACAGTTACTGATATCTCTGGAATGTTTGCTAGTGCTCGATCTTTTAATAGACCTCTAGCCAATTGGAATGTGAGTAATGTTACTAACATGGCTGAAACTTTCTCTAGAACAAGTTTTAACGAACCTTTAGATGGATGGAATGTAGCTAAGGTTACAGATATGAGTGGGATGTTTAATCAAGCTACTCAATTCAATCAAAACATAGAAGGATGGAATGTGGGTAATGTAACCAATATGACCAACATGTTTCTTATAGCGCAAACGTTTAACCAACCTTTGGATAATTGGAATGTTAGTAATGTAACCAATATGGCTGGTATGTTCGCTAGAGCAAGAGATTTCAACCAACCAATAAATAGCTGGAATGTTGCAAATGTTACTGATATGAGTGGAATGTTTTCAGCCGCATCTAGCAGAGATTTCAATCAGCCTTTAAATAAGTGGAATGTTGGCAATGTTACCAACATGAAAAACATGTTTGAAAACTGTAGAAGGTTCAATCAACCCATAGGAAATTGGAATGTAGAGAATGTTACAAACATGAGCGCTATGTTTAGAGAAGCCCAAGATTTTAATCAACCTATTGGAGACTGGAATGTGAGTAGTGTAACTACTATGGCAGAAATGTTCAGCGGTAGATTTTCTAGGCAAATGGCCTTCAACCAACCTATCGGAAAATGGAATGTAGGAAAGGTTACCGATATGAAAGAAATGTTTAAAATTTGTGTAGCTTTTGATCAACCCATTGGAGATTGGAATGTGGAAAAGGTTACCTCTATGGAAGAAATGTTTTTTAGAGCCGAAAACTTCAATCAACCTTTAAATAACTGGACTACAAATAGTTTAAAGAATATTGAAAGCATGTTTTTTAGAGCTTCAGCTTTTAATAATCCTGTTAGTAATTGGAATGTTAGTGGAATAAAGAATATGACAAATGTATTCTATCAAGCGACTGCTTTCAATCAAAGTCTAGAAAACTGGAACATATCAATAGTTGAAAGCATGAATAATATGCTTTCCAACACTAGTTTATCTAAAGAAAATTACGATAATACGCTGATTAGTTGGGCAGCTCAAAGCGTTATGAATGATATTACTTTTGGCGCTGTTGATTTAAGATATTGTGACGGAAGAGATGCGAGACAACAGTTAATCAACACTAACAATTGGACAATAGTTGGAGACACTGTTGATTGTGATTTTGTACTGTGCACCGAAATTATTTCTCCGCAAAATGGAGATATTAATGTACCCGCAAACTCAGACATTAGATGGAATCCTGCACCAAATGCTACAGGCTATATTGTAAGTATTAGGCGGGAAGACGATGCAGGGAATGTATTACAAATTGTAAAAGATAACGAAGATGTTGGTAATGTAGTAGGAGTTACTTTTACCAATGAATTTATCCCAGGAGATAATGTGTTCGTTACAGTTACTCCGTATAATGCATCTGGATCTGCAACTGGTTGTGAAGAAATACAATTTAAAACAATAGCTAGTTGGGTAAACAGTCCTGAAGCTTTTAAAATTACCATAGATACTAGAAATCTAGATAGAAGCTCAAGCAACGCAAACCAAATAATACTTGAAGTGTTTAGAGGTCTTACTTACAATTATTCGGTAGACTGGGGAGATAACCAATACAATAATGGTGTTAGTGCTGAAATAACACACACTTATCTTAATCCAGGTGAATATACTATTGCAATAATTGGAGATTACCCAGCACATGTTTATAACAGAACTGATCGTGATAATAAGAAATTGATTTCTGTAGATCAATGGGGAACTCAAGTATGGCAAACAATGGTACAAACATTCTGGTTTTGCGACAATATGGAGTATAATGCCACAGATGTACCTAACCTATCTAATGTTATAAGTATGGCAAGAATGTTTAGAAGAAATAAAGCATTCAATGGTAACATTAACAACTGGGATGTAAGTAATGTTATTGACATGCGAAACATGTTTTATCAGGCTGAAATCTATAATCAACCCTTAAACAATTGGAATGTTAGCAATGTAGTGAATATGGAAAACATGTTCAACACTGCAAAAGCTTTTAATCAACCCTTAAACAATTGGAATGTAAGTAAAGTAACTGACATGAACGACATGTTTAATGATAGTGAAGCTTTTAATCAGCCGATTAATGATTGGAATGTGAGTAACGTTACCGATATGAAGAGAATGTTTGCTAATGCAAGTAGATTTAATCAACCTCTCGATAAATGGAATGCAAGTAATGTTACAACTATGGAAGAAATGTTTAACAATGCAAGTAGCTTCAATGGAACATTAAACGACTGGACTTTAGGAAAAGTCACTAGTTTTAAGGGTTTATTTAATGGTGCAGTTGCTTTTAATCAACCTCTTGACAAGTGGGACGTTAGCACAGTAACAGATATGCGCTCTACATTTCAAAATGCCAGAGCCTTTAACCAACCTTTAAACGATTGGAATGTTAGCAATGCGATTAATATGTCTTCGATGTTTTCTCGTGCGAGTACTTTTAATCAACCTCTTGATAAATGGAATGTATCTTCTACTCTTTCCATGTCAAGAATGTTCAGTTCAGCAAGTGATTTCAATCAAGACATTAGTAAATGGGAAGTTACTAAAGTTCGATTCATGGATAATATGTTTGCTGGTGCGACAAACTTCAACCAACCTCTAGTGAGTTGGGATGTAAATTCTGTTGTAAATATGAGTGGGATGTTTTTCGCAGCTACTTCCTTTAATCAACCCTTAAACGATTGGGATGTAAGTGCTGTAGCAAATATGTCTTCTCTGTTTCAACAAGCAACAGCGTTCAATCAGCCTTTAAATGATTGGGATGTTAGCTCCGTTACTCTAATGGAGGCTATGTTTAAAAACGCATCATTATTTAACAATCCTATTAACGATTGGGAAGTAGCCTCAGTAACGAATATGAATAGTATGTTTCAAGAGGCATCAGCTTTTAATCAGATGTTGGATAAATGGGATACCAGAGAAGTTTTAACAATGGAAAGTATGTTTGAAAATGCAACGGTATTTAATGAAAGTATAGATTCTTGGAATGTTTCCTTTGTTACTACTATGAAAAGTATGTTTAAAAATGCAAAAGCATATAATCAATCTATGAATTCATGGAATGTAGCATCGGTAACGACCATGGAAACCATGTTTTCTGGTGCTTCTGTTTTTAATACAACACTAGAAAACTGGAATGTACGAAACGTCAAAAATATGCGATTCATGTTTGCTTCTGCCATAGCATTTGATCAACCTTTAAACTCTTGGCGTACGGTAAATGTGGAAAACATGGATGGTCTTTTTTTTGGCGCAACTAGCTTTAATCAATCTTTAAGTCAATGGAATTTAGGAGAAGTAACTATGGATTCTACTTTTGAAAGAGCTTCCAGTTTTAATCAATTTTTAGGTGACTGGGATATATCTCAAGTTACAAATATGGATGACATGTTAGATCGGTCTGCTTTAAGTAGAGAGAATTATGACAAAACATTAATTGAATGGTCTAAACAAACATTGAATCCAGGAATACGACTTGGAGCAGAAGGACTACCTTATTGCGATGCCTTTGAAGAAAGACAAGCTATTATTGACACCTATGGTTGGACAATTAATGGTGATATTCTAGACTGCCCAATACCGGAATGTGCGCGTATTATCACAACACTAAGAGGAGCTACAAACGTTCCTGTGAACACAAATTTAATATGGGACTCTGTTGAGTTTGCAAGAGGTTATCGTTTAATTGTAACTGTATCTGGAACAGAAATCGTAAATGAAATTGTAAATGATACTTTCTATGATTTTCCTACAGATTTTTCAGGCGGTGAAACTGTTGTGGTAACTATCACTCCTTTTAACGATGTAGGTGACGCAACTGGACCTTGTGCTGAAGACAGTTTTACAATAGCTTCAACATCAGCCTCTGTTCCAAATTGCACTAGCTTAACATTACCTCTTGATAACGACACCAACGTTCCTGTAAACACAAATTTATCTTGGAACACTGTTATAAATGCAACTGGATATAAAGTTACTGTAGGAACCTCATCTGGACTTACAGATGTTATAAATGAGGATGTAGGAAATATAACTACTTATAACCCATTAAATAATCTACCAGAAAATACTTTATTATTTATATCAATTATACCTTATAATTCAGAAGGTGATGCTGTAGGTTGTATTGAAGAAAGTTTTACGACACAAATCATACCTAAACCTCCAACATGCACAACCTTATCTATGCCTTTAAACAACGCCATTGATGTTCCAATAACTACAGATGTCTCATGGAATCCAGTGGCTAATGCAACTGGTTATCTTGTTACCATAGGAAGTGTTAGCGGCGCTATTAATATTGCAAATAATGTAGATGTCAGCAATAATACAACTTACGATATTCCTGAAGATTTATTAAACGACAGGGTATATTATGTAACTATCACACCTTATAATTCCATTGGTGATGCTACTAGCTGTATAGAAGAAAGTTTCACTACAGCTAGCCCTCCTCCTGTAATTCCTAACTGTACTACATTAAGCAACCCTACAAACGGAGCAGTAGATATTCCTACAAGTTTGGCTTCTATATCCTGGAATCCAAT
>JAHDDQ010000056.1:0-2870 GCA_020629275.1 Tenacibaculum sp.
TTTTGATTCTAACTTGGTTTCAACAATAGTTTTTTATGTATATACAATTCTTGGTGTTGGATACTTTTTCTCTAAAGGGAGGTGAAAATTACTTCAAACAAGCAGACAATGTTACAGGCTCAGCAAAGTGGTGAAACAGGATGGCAAAATGAAATAGGTAAGCAAAATAGATTTACTTTAATCGATAGTTTATTGTCTTCAAAATTTTCAGCTTTAAGAACGATATATTATAATTACCACAGAAAAGGTTTTGATATTTTTGCAGAGAATGAAAGAGAAGCAAAGCAAAATATAGCAGATAGTTTAATAAACTTAGAAAAACTATTTAATATTACGGTTGGAAATTACATGATTCGTATCTTCTTAGATGCGAAGTCAGAGGAGATCGTAAATATCTTTTCAGCAGGAAAATCTTCTGGAAAAGAACAAAGACTTCAAGAAACTTTAGTACGTATTGCGCCCACACAGCAAGACAGATGGAGAGAAATTAAGCTGTAAATACTACATATATTATTTTATATATTTCTTAATCATTGTGGTAACAATGTGTGTTTTCTACTACCATCGAAAATTAAATTTATTTAATAGGGTTAATCTTTAAATAAGTTCCTTAATTATCTACAAATTTCGTATTTTTATGCGCTATAAATTAAGGAATTTGTTATTACATTTATCTATACAAAACTACGCTTTAATCGATCAATTGAGTATTGATTTTACAAAGGGTTTATCAATCATAACTGGTGAAACAGGATCAGGTAAATCAATTCTATTAGGTGCTTTAGGTCTGGTACTTGGTAATAGAGCTGATTTATCATCATTAAAAAATAATGACAGTAAGTGTGTTGTTGAAGCTGAGTTTAATATCGAAGATTATACGCTAGAAGAATTTTTTACCAACAAAGATTTAGATTACGAGCATACCACCATTATACGAAGGGAAATTCTTCCTTCTGGTAAATCTAGAGCTTTTGTAAATGACACTCCTGTAACGTTAAGTGTTTTAAATGAATTAAAGTCAAAATTGATCGACATTCATTCACAGCACCAGACTATGCAACTGTCAGATGTAGGATTTCAATTTTCAATACTTGATATTTTAGCCAAAAATGAAAAGCGTATTGCTTCCTATAAAAGGGGATTAAAAAAGTACAATTTACTTTGTAAAGAGTTAGAGCTTTTAAAACAAGAACAAGACAGTGCTAAACAACAATATGAGTATAATTTACATTTGTTTAATGAGTTAGAAGAGGCTGATGTTAAAGAGAATGAACAAGAAGAATTAGAACAGAAATTAGATGTATTAAATAACGTTGAGGATATTAAGCTAAACTTATCTGAAGCTATTCAAATTACAACGAACGAAGAAATAGGAGCACAAAATTTATTAAACGCTTTAGAAAGTAACTTGCAAAAAATAAGTGCGTATTCATCTTCCTATGAAAACCTACACAGTAGAATAACTAGTCTTAAAATAGAATTGGATGATGTTGTGGGTGAATTAGAAAATGCTAATGAAGATGTAGAATTTAACCCTACAGAATTAGAACAGGTAAACGATCGTTTACAAATTTTGTACACATTACAAAAAAAACATCAAGTAGAATCTACTAAGGAATTAATTCATATTTATCAAGTATTAGCAGAAAAAGTTGGAAGTGTCGCAAGTGCTTCTGAAACTCTTGCCAAGAAAGAATCAGAGATTAATGAGGTAGCTAAAAAATTAGATGAAGTAGCTTCACTAATTTCCAAGTCTAGAGCTAAATCCATACCAAAATTACAGAAAGAATTAGAATTTCTACTTTCAGAATTAGGGATGCCAAATGCAAGATTTTCTATTACACTAAACCCATCTGATAAGTATTTAGCCAACGGTAAAGATGAATTAGCTTTTCTTTTTTCTGCAAATAAAGGAGGTAGTTTTGGAGAATTAAAAAAGGTGGCTTCTGGAGGAGAGTTATCAAGAATTATGTTATCCATAAAAAAGGTTTTATCGGAAAACACAAAATTACCAACAATCATTTTTGATGAGATAGACACAGGTGTATCTGGAGAAGTTTCCAATAAAATAGCCCATATTATGGAAGAAATGAGTAAGTATATGCAAGTTATGGCTATAACGCATTTACCTCAAATCGCCGCAAAAGGAACATCACATTATAAGGTATATAAAAAAGAAATAAAGGGTATAACTTCAACCAATTTAAAACAATTAGCCAAAGAAGAAAGAATTGTTGAAATTGCCGAAATGTTAAGCGGTAAAAATATTTCAGAAAGCGCATTAATTCATGCGAAAGAACTATTAAATTAAATGATATGAGTGATAGTAGAGCAGAAAATTTATTTTTTGAAGCAGACCAGTTAATTGAAGAAAATAGAGTGATAGAGGCAAAGGAATTATTATTTGATTTATTGTCTGAATATCCTGATTATGGAAGAGCGCATAATCATATAGGATGGTTGTATAATGTGAAGTTTAATAATTTTCCTAAATCTAAAAAACATTTGGAATTGGCAATAAAGTATGCACCTGATTACCATGCTACGTATAGTAATTATGCATATTTATTGATAGATATGAATCTTTATGATCAAATGATTGCATTTGGAAGTAAAGTTATTGATAATTCAGTAGTTGATAAATCAACTATTTATAATAAAATGGCACAAGCTTTTGAGTTAAAAGGAGAGGTAATGAAGGCTTATAAACATTATAAGTTAGCTATAAAAGAGACATTAAACAACAAAACATTAGACGGTATTTATGCTTCCTTGAATAGAATTAAAGGAAAGATGAGTCTTGGTCAGAAAATTAAATTAATCAAACATTAGAAAATTAGTACGATAATATGTATAACTTATTAAAAGGT
>JAHDDQ010000056.1:2880-20878 GCA_020629275.1 Tenacibaculum sp.
AATTTTCGGAGCTTTAGATGAAAATTCAATAGCTTGGAAAGTAGCTGAAAGAGCACATGAAGAAGGCGCACAATTTGTATTAACTAATGCACCAATAGCCTTAAGAATGGGGCAATTGAATGAACTGGCTGAAAAAACAGGGTCTCAAATAATTCCAGCAGACGCAACATCTGTAGAAGATTTAACAAATTTAATTGAAAAGTCAACGGAAATTTTAGGTGGCAAATTAGATTTCGTCTTACATTCTATTGGAATGTCTGTAAATGTTCGTAAAGGTAAACCTTATACAGACCCTAAATACGACTTTACCACTAAGGGGTGGGATGTTTCTGCAGTTTCTTTTCACAAAACCATGAATGTTTTATATAACAAACAGGCAATGAATGATTGGGGAAGTATAGTAGCATTAACATATATGGCTGCACAACGTGTATTCCCAGATTATAATGATATGGCAGATAATAAAGCATATTTGGAATCTGTTGCGCGTAGTTTTGGATACTTTTTTGGTAGAGATCATAAAGTTCGTGTAAATACAATATCTCAATCTCCAACACCAACTACTGCTGGACAAGGAGTAAAAGGATTTGATGGTTTTATTAATTACGCTGAAAAGATGTCGCCATTAGGTAATGCGACTGCTTTAGAGTGTGCTGATTACACAATTACATTATTCTCTGATTTAACAAAGAAAGTTACATTACAGAATCTTTTCCATGATGGTGGTTTTTCTAATATGGGAGTTAGTGATGCTATAATGGAGCGTTTCACAGAGTAATAAGTAAATATTATCTAAAATCGAATCGAAAAGGTTTGTACTTTAAAATTCCTTAGTTTTAAAATGAATTCAATAGAGCACATAGAAGACCAGTTAAAAGAATTACAACTGCAACTAGGTAAACATGAATTATATAATGTACTAAATACATTGGATGATGTACAATTATTTATGGAAGAGCATGTTTTCGCTGTTTGGGATTTTATGTCGCTATTGAAAGCATTACAGCAACAATTAACCTGTGTAAGTGTACCGTGGGTTCCTATTGAAAATTCTGTAACTGCACGTTTTATAAATGAAATTGTTCACGGTGAAGAAACGGATATAAATGAATTAGGCATACCGAAAAGTCATTTTGAGATGTATATAGATGCAATGAAAGAGATTAATGCAGACACCTCAATTATGATGATGTTCTTGTCTCATGTTTCAAATATAGATAGTGTATCCAGAGGTTTACAGGATTTAAATATATCTGATAAAACAAAAGAATTTGTTAATTTTACATTTGATGTAATAAAAACAAAGAAACCACACATTATTGCTGCTAGTTTTACGTTTGGTAGAGAAGATATAATACCAGAAATGTTTTTGAAAATCGTGAAAAAAGCAGAAGCCCAAAACAATAAGAAATATATAAAGCTAAACTATTACTTAAACAGGCATATAGAGTTAGATGGTGACGAACATGGACCATTATCATTACAAATGATTCAAGAATTATGTGGTGATGACGATGATAAGTGGAACGAAGTACTGTTTTACGCTAAAGAGTCTATGCGTAAACGTATTAAATTATGGGATGGAATAACTGAGAAAATTAAAAATATGGTTACTGTATGATTGATGTTCGCTTATCCTTAATTATCCCTGTCTACAATCGCCCAGATGAAATTCAAGAACTTTTAGAAAGTTTTTTAAAGCAAGATTTTAAAAAAGAATATGAAATAGTAATTGTAGAAGATGGTTCGAGTAAATCGTCAGAGGTTATAGTTGAAAATTATAAGAAAGACTTAAACATAACCTATTTTTATAAAAAGAATAGTGGACCTGGAGATTCTCGAAATTATGGTATGAAAAGAGCCATTGGAAATTACTTCATCATTTTAGATTCTGATGTAATTCTGCCACCACATTACTTAACTACAATAGATACTTTTTTAAAAAATAATTATATAGATTGTTTTGGAGGAGCAGACGCTGCACATGATAGTTTCAGTAATTTACAAAAGGCTATAAATTATGTTATGACTTCATTCTTTACAACTGGTGGGATTCGAGGAGGAAAAGTTAAGGTACAAAAATTTGAACCTAGAAGTTTTAATATGGGGATTTCTAAAGCTGCTTTTGAAGCAACTAAAGGTTTTTCAAAGATACATCCTGGTGAAGATCCAGACTTATCGCAAAGAATATTTTGTAAAGGTTTTCAAACTGGGTTTTTACCGAATGCTTATGTATACCACAAGAGAAGAATATCATGGAGTAAATTTCACACACAAGTGAAAAAATTTGGGATGGTTCGTCCAATATTAACAAAATGGCACCCAACAACAGCAAAATTAACGTTTTGGTTTCCTACTTTTTTTACATTATTTGTTGTAGCTTCTTTGTTAGGTAGTATAATATATTCTCCATTTGTATTAGTTCCACTAGCTGGGTATTTATTACTTTTATTTGTGCATTCGATGTTTTTAAATAAGAGCATTATAGTTGCGTTTTTATCGATTTATGCTGTATTTATACAATTTTTTGGTTATGGATTGGCTTTTTTAAAATCTACTGTTTACATTCGCTTATTAAATAGAGATCCACAACAACAATTTCCAAAATTATTTTTTAAGTAGGTGAAGAGAATTTTAGTAACAGGAGGAGCAGGTTTTATTGGTTCGCATTTATGCGAACGTTTATTAAACGAAGGAAACGAAGTAATTTGTTTAGACAATTATTTTACAGGTAGTAAAAGAAACATCATACATCTTTTAAATAATCCTTATTTTGAAGTAGTACGTCACGATATTACAGAAGCATATTATGCCGAAGTAGATGAAGTATACAATCTTGCATGTCCAGCATCGCCAATACATTATCAACACGATCCTATAAAAACAATAAAAACTTCAGTAGTTGGCGCGACAAATATGTTAGGATTAGCAAAACGTATAAATGCTAAAATCTTACAAGCATCTACTAGTGAGGTATATGGAGATCCAAATATTCATCCACAACCTGAGAGTTATTGGGGCAATGTAAATCCAATTGGATTGCGTTCTTGCTATGATGAAGGAAAAAGATGTGCAGAATCTTTATTTATAAACTACCACAAACAGAACAATGTCCGTATTAAAATTATACGAATTTTTAATACTTACGGAACACGAATGAACACCAATGATGGTAGAGTAATTTCTAACTTTATTGTTCAGGCATTAAAAGGGGAAGACATAACTATTTATGGTAAAGGAAATCAAACAAGAAGTTTTCAATTTGTAGACGATTTGGTCGAAGGGATGATTCGTATGATGAATACTGACAATACGGTTACAGGTCCGATAAATATAGGTAACCCAACAGAATTTTCAATTTTGGATTTGGCTAAAAAAATTATTGAAATAACAGGTTCATCGTCTAACTTAATTTTTAAACCTTTGCCAGAAGATGATCCAATGCAGCGAAAACCAGATATTAGTTTGGCAAAAAAAACACTTAATAATTGGGAACCAAAAGTAAGTTTAGATGAAGGTTTACTTAAAGTTATTGAATATTTCAAATCTGTTTTATAGGGGGTAACTTATTGCCTTTCTTTATAAATATCAAAATCTGTATGTTTAGAGTTTATATCATAAGTTGCTGACTTCTGCCAAATTTCCCATCCTTTATTTTTCCATACAGAGGGAATTCTTGGCGCATTATCACTGGTATAATCTGCTATCCATAACGGATACTTAGCAAATTCAGATCGAGTAATATATTTTGAAGCAAAAAAATAACTGCTGTAAATCATAGGGGTGACTTTCGATAACTGTTCTAATTCATTTAAAAAATTTAAAATACGTTCCTGTAATATTTTTGGATCAGGTTTTCTTGATTTAAAAAAACTAGCACTCTCTATATCAACTATTGGAACAAAGTCGCTAGAACTTCTATTTTTGATATGTTTCCAAAAAAATAATGCTTGATTCTTTGGATTATCTCGGTACACATAAAAATGATAAGCACCTCTTTTTAATTTAGAACTTTTAATTTTTTTCCAATTCGTTTCAAATTCAGGATCTGTAAAATTAACTCCTTCTGTAGCCTTACAAATAACAAAACTCAAACTATCAGGTAATTGCTGATTCAAGATGTTTCCATTCCATTGTGAAATATCAATACCATACTTTTTTACAATACTAACTTTAGTTTTCTTTTGCGTAGATTTTAAACTGGTACTATTACTTTTTTTAGAAAGATTAGGATTATTTTCTTGTTCAATAGTAGTTATTTTCGATGTATGTTTGTTTGCGTAATGACTGTATACAAACCAAGAAATAAGTAGAAGTAAGGTGATAATTTGGATACTATGAGAAAAAGTAGCCTTATTAAAATAGGACTTTTTCTTCGGAACGTTAAGTTCATTTATAACATCATTTATTTTATTTGATATAATAATATTAGCAGTACTATTTTGAGTTAAAAAGCCATTATCGTTAATTTCAATTCCTCTGTAAACAATGTGATCTTCTTTGTTTTTTATCTCTTCGGGCTGACTACTATATAATCCATTTTTATTAAGTATTAGCTTATTATCTTTATTCACATGAGGTTCATCAAATAAATCGCTTACATAACTTAAACTTGCTTTATTATAGTGACGAGATTTAAATAATATAATAATACCTTCATTATGAAGATAATCAAGAAGATGAATAAATTGGCTATATTCTACAATTGCATTTTTCCGCTTTACTGGACTATTAAATAGATGCGTACTTAAAAAGTAAATTGCGTATTGCTCTCGTAATTGAACAATTAATGCTTTTTCTTTTTCAATATTAAAGAAAGTTTTTTCTAATATAGTTTTAAAAGAGATGATTCCATCTTTTTGAAAAGCACTAATTTGTAGTAAAATATTTTTTTCAAATTCAGTAAAAGCTTTCATTATATATGGAAATTTATATTCTTTAGTATAAATCGAGTAGTACATAAATACTACTCGATTCTTCTAAAAACTAATCACAATTTTATAGAACGATTACTGTACTATTAAAATAACACTACTATCTCGTCTAGGTTGGTTAGAACGAAAAGAATCTTTAGATCCTAGTAATTATGATAATACGTAGTTTTAATAGCAAATTATCTTAAAGGGTACTGGTCATGAGCTTCCGTTAACCTTTACAAATACAGACTATTCTCAGTAATTACTATAAAATTTATGCAAATAGTATTATAATTAGTTACTTTTAATGTATTTACGAATTTTCTTTACCACCATCGCTGTCTCCAGATGTTTTACTATCATCTGCTGCACCAGCTTTATTAAATTTATTTGGATAATATTTTGCTAACCAAGCTCTAGCAATCTCAGACTGTGAAATTGGTTTTAAGTAATAGTTAATAGGAACTCCAAGATTATCGCCACCTGTTACACATTTATTTATGTAATCTTCCATGGCAGTCATCATAGAATTTGTATCAATAATTTTATTTTGCCCATCATCGATTTCTGATACACCACTTAATGTAGCTTTTATAGTAGCATTTTTTAGTGAAATCATTTGTTGACCAGTTCTTGCTGCTGAAGCACCTTCTGCTACCGTATTATTTTCACTAGCAGTTGCACCTTGTAATGTAGCTAACTGTTGCATTGATTTTGCTGGATCAAAATCAGAGAAACTCTGAACAGCCATTTTAACTTGATTAGATTTTATAGATGGTATAATTCCCATTGTTATTAATGTAGCATGAGAAGTTACATTTTGTATACTTAATAGATTTTTTGCGCTATTTGAGAATGAAGAACTAACACCAAAATTGCCAGTTCCTGATGCAAACCAACCTCCAATTTCAAAGGTTTCTTGCATAGAAGCAGCTACAGATTCCATGCTTTGACTTGAACTAGAATTTGTAGTGTTTAAAACATGCACCATTCCTACAAAAGAAGAACCGTAAGTAGCTCCTGAAAGTATAGAAAATGATTTATCTTGTTTCGTGTTCGATTGTGCTTCAATCTTGGCAATCGAAGAAGGATCGTTTGTCTTAATCATGTTGTCTGGATACATAGCATTCCATGTTCTAACAGCTTTATCTACGTCAAGAATATAAGGTGCAAATACTTGAGCATTTTTGTGAGTACATGTTATTGTTATAACTAATGTTCCAGCAATATCGTGTCTTGAATGCTGACTATTCATTTGTGATTGCGCTGATGCACTTCCTTGAGATGCCTGAGATTCTCCGAAATATTGTAAAGATTCATGTACAAACGATGCTACAGTAGCGGCATGACTTTGTGATGTTTGTGCATTTTGATCGAATGAAAAATATTGACTATTCATCTGTAATGAGTCGCTTGAAATTGGCATCTTTTTCAGTTGACTTTTATTATAGTCTATCGGACTTTCAACAGATTCATTTACATTATTCATTTTTGCACGTAAAGGTTGAATAGCTTTTTCAGCAGCAACCTTTGCTTTACCATAATTAGCAGCTGCTTTTTCGATTTGTTGCCCAATTTTTTGCGACTCACTTATTAAGTCTGTCGGTGTAATTCCCATACCGATAGTTTCCTGAACAGTCATATCAACACTTCTTTTTAAAGTAATTAAAGAGTTTAATTCGTTTTCTGCGGCATCAGCAGGAGCTTGCAATTTAGATATTTGGATAATATTATTTAACTTTTCTTGTGAAACGATATTTCCTAATACAAGAGATGGATCGTAAGGAATAGTAGATGGCATGTTCTGTAAGTTTAAAGTTTTCTGTTACTAAAGTTACATTGAATCAGAAATAAATTAGCCTTGAAATAACTTTAGAGTTCCTTTTTTGGTAATAGGCGTTTACAAATTTGTAACAAGCGTATTGTATGAAATAGCCTTTTTAAAATAAAAAAAAGCATAATATTTAAATATTATGCTCGCTTATAGAATATTTGTTTTTTACTATTCTTTAATACCTAATTTTTGAAGTACTAACTTAGTAATATCAAAACGATCATCTACATAACCAAATTGATTACCATCTACAGTAAGAATCTGTGTATAACCATTAGCTTTAGCTATTTCTGCGATAACTTCACTTAACTTTTTATATAATGGTCTCATATACTCATCTCTTCTAATCTGCATTAAACGACTACCATTTTGACGAAATTTACCTAAGTCTTTTTCTATTGTAGCTAATTCTTGAATTTTAGCTTTCCTTCCGTCATCTGTTAATGAAGCAGCTTCTTTTTTATAGTTAGCAGCCTTATCGTTATATTCTTTGGCTTTTACTTGGAAAGTAGAATCGAGTTGTTTACCATAATTTTCAATCCTTTTTAAAACAGTCTTCATTTGAGGCATCCTACTAATAACAAGATCGCTGTTAACTGTACCTAGTTTAGTTTGTTGTGCATTTAGTGTTAGCGCCGTTATTATTAATAGTAAACAGGTAATTTTTAAGTTCATAGTTTTTAATGTTTGGATAAAAGTATAAAAGATAGATTGTTTTGATACTTTATAAATGGTTAAACTTTATTTTTTATTTCAAGTATAATCTTTTCAATTTCAGTTTTATAATCAAACCAAATAGTTTCAGGGTCTTTCCTAAACCACGTAAGTTGTCTTTTTGCAAAACGCCGTGTATTTTTTTGTATTTCTGCAACAGCGTCATCTAATGAATAATTTCCTTCTAAATATTTAAATAACTCTTTATAGCCTACAGTTTGTAATGCATTTAGATGTCTATGTTCATAAAGTGCTTTTACTTCATCTAGTAGTCCTTTTTCGATCATAAGATTAACACGATTATTTATTCTTTCATAAATAACTTGCCTATCAGCATTCAAACCTATTTTAATAATATTAAAATTTCTAGGGGCTTTCTTTTTATTTTTAAAAGAGGAATAGGTTTTTCCAGTACCTATACAGATTTCTAAGGCTCTTATTAATCTTTGAGGATTATCAATAGCGATGGTATTATAAGCATCTATGTCTAATGTTTTCAATTGTTCCTGTAAAAACACAATACCTTCTTTTTCAAGATCATTATTTAGTTTATTACGTATCTCTGCTGGAACACTTGGGAAATAATCCAATCCTTTTAATATAGCATCTACGTATAAACCACTTCCACCAACCATGATCTGGACAGGATTTTTCGTAAACAGATGATCTAATTTACGTAATCCGTCTTTCTCAAAGCTTCCTACATTATAGTTTTCAAAAATACTTCTGTCTTGAATAAAATGGTGTGTAGCAGCAGCTAATTCGCTGGTATCAGGTACAGCAGTACCAATTGACATTTCCTTATAAAACTGTCTTGAATCGCATGATATTATTTCACAATTAAAATGATTAGCAAGTTGTATGCTCAATGCAGTTTTTCCAATTGCAGTAGGGCCAACAATAGTAATTAATGTATTCATTTAATCATTTAATTTAGTTCCGCAATGATAGCAGTGTAATGCTTTATCGTTATGTCCCTCATAACCACAATTCGGACAGGATTGGGTGTTTAAATGAACATCATTAGTTCTAACCATCTCAGAAGAAACAATTCCTGTAGGAATTGCAATAATAGCGTAACCTAAGATCATAATAACACTTGCTATAAATTGTCCAAAGGGCGTACCAGGAGCAATGTCTCCGTAACCAACTGTAGTTAATGTTACAATGGCCCAGTATACACTTCTTGGAATACTTGTAAATCCATTATCCGATCCTTCAACCAAATACATAACTGTTCCAAGTATAATACATATAATAAGTACAAAAAAAAGAAAGACAGATATTTTAGCAGCACTAGTTTTTAATGCTTTAACAAGGTTTTCTGATTCACCAATATATCTTCCTAGTTTAAGTATTCTAAATACGCGTAAAAGACGTAATGCTCTTAATGCAACTAAGCTTTGCGTGCCAACAATAAATAAGGATAGATAATTAGGTATGGTTGACAGTAAGTCTATAATTCCATAAAAGCTAAAAATATATTTGGTAGGTTTTTTTATTGAAATGATTCTTAGAAAATATTCAACAGTAAAAAAGCCAGTGATTACCCACTCAATTACTTTAAATTCGTATTTGTATTTGATGCTCATAGAATCTACACTTTCGAGCATAACAATGATTATGCTAAAAAGTATACCAAAAAGCAAAATGATGTCAAAAAGCTTACCAATAGGGGTGTCTGCTTCATAAATAATTTCATGAAGTTTTTGTTTCCATTTTTTTTGTGATTGTTTTTTCAAGATGAGTGCTTAGCAAGACAATATTACAAATTATTTTCTAGTTCATACCGTATGATTTTCTCTACTTTATAATTGTCTATATAATTTTTGATAATAGCTTTTGCCAGAGTATTATTTTGGATAGGAGTGAGTATGTTTTTCAGAATCTCTAATTTATTCTCTTGATGCGCTAAGTTAGTATAAGCAAAACCAATTACAGTATTGTGCTCTATAAGTATAACAGCATTTTCTTCGGGAATGCGTCCTTTATCAATAATAATAAAGTGGTCGCTATTGAAATCTTTACTAGCGTTTTTACGTTTTCTAATAATATTATACTTAGGTTTTATTTTGTCTAATTCGGTATAATATTTTAATCGTGTAAATAACTGATTTCCTGTTTCTTCAAAACTAACAGCATCTAGTTTATCCTTTATTTTTTGTATTCTCCGAGTATCTTTTAGAAATAGTTTGTTAACTTCTAGCTTAATATTTTTTCCTCTCCCAATGAAAATAACTTTACCATTTTCATTATGAACATAATAAATACCTTCATTTTCAGGTAAATTATCGAGAATAGAGCGGACTTTTAACTTATTAGTTCTATTGTCTGAATACTTAATAGTTTGTTGTATGATTGATTTATTGATGTCTTTTTCAATCAGTAATTTAAAGAGTTTTACAGTAGCCATTGCGTCTCCATTAGCTCTATGTCTGTCGGCTACTGGAATACCTAAGCCTCTGCATAGCTTACCTAAACTATAAGAAGGTTGGTCTAATATTAATTTCTTACTTAACGCAACGGTACAAAGTGTATTTCGTTCATAATTGTAGCCTAATCTGTTATACTCAGTTCTTAAAATTCGATAATCAAAAGAAGAGTTGTGGGCAACTATAACGCAATCTGAAGTTATTTCTATTATTCGTTTTGCAACTTCATGAAATTTAGGGGCATTTCGCAACATTTTATTGTTAATACCAGTTAGTTTAACAACAAATTCTTGAATTTCTTTTTCTGGATTTACTAATGATATAAATTGGTCTACTATAGTATGACCATCAAATTTATAGATGGCTATTTCAGTAATACCTTCTTCATTAAATTTTCCCCCCGTGGTTTCAATATCTAAAATTGCGTACATGCAGCAAGTTTTCCTAACATATTTTTCTTATCAGGAATGTAATCTTTAACAACAAAGATAAGAAAATCAATACGCTAAATAAAAATTATTAAACAAAGTAATTTCTAGCTCCAAAAATAGAGCTTCCGATTCGTATCATGTTACTTCCCGAATCAATGGCTAATTGATAATCGCCACTCATTCCCATTGATAATATTGATAAATTTTTTTTATTCTTTTCTTTTGAAAATAATTGTTTCAAAGTATCAAATTCTTGACTTACTTGTGTTTTGTTATCTGTAAATGTTGCCATACCCATCAAACCTACTACTGAAACATTCTCAAGGTTTTGTAGTTCTGAATCAGACAAAATCATTTCAATTTCTTCGAATGAAAGTCCAAATTTTGTTTCTTCCTTAGCTATTCTAGCTTGTAGTAAACATTTTATAATACGATTGTGTTTTTTGGCTTGTTTATTGATCTCTTTTAAAGTTTTAAAACTATCAACACCGTGAATTAAATCCACAAAATGTGCCATGTATTTTACTTTATTTCGTTGCAAGTGACCAATCATATGCCATTCAATATCTTTAGGTAACTCATCATACTTAGTTACCATTTCTTGAATCTTGTTCTCTCCAAAAATTCGTTGACCAGCGTCGTAAGCTTCCTTTATGTCCGTTATAGGTTTAGTTTTAGAAACTGCAACTAATGTAACATGTTTAGGTAATTGTTTTTTTATAGTATTTAAATTTTCTTTTATCATTTTAAAAACTCATAAATGGTTAAGGCACTTCTTAATTTAGGTTCTATATAAGTTGTTTTTGGCGGCATAATTAAATCTGCATCTACAATTTCCTTAATTTCCTTAATATTGGTTGGTAACATTCCAAATGAAACCTTAAAATCCCCTTTGTCTACTTTATTCTTTAATTCTAAACCGTCGGATTTGTCTTGAGAATAAATTATTTTAGAGTCATCTCTTATATCGTCGATTCCTAAAATAGGCTGTAGTACAGTTCGGTATAAAACTTCAGCATCTAAACTACTTAGTATATCAGTAAATTCATAAATAGACTTTCTCAAATACAACGCATAAAAATCTCCGTTAAGATACATGCTGAAATGATGCTTCTGTTTGGGTTTGTATAATTCTTGACCTCGTTTTTCGATTCTAAAATATGTATCTAGTTCTATTAAAAATTCATCAGGAGTAAAACCATTTAAATCCTTTATGAATCGATTAAATTCATAGATGCTTAACTGACTTTCTGGAAGTAAATAGCTCATGAAAAAATTATAATTTTCATTCCCTGTATGTTTAGGGTTGTCTTTAGCTAAATTTTGTGCTAGTAAACAAGATGATGTAGAACGATGATGTCCATCTGCTATATATAATGTATTTATTTTACTAAATGCTTCAGTTACAGCTTTAATATCATTTTCATTATTCAATAACCATAACGAGTGTTTATCCTTATCTGTTGTTGAAAATTCATATTCAGGTCTGTTTTCTTTATACCTATCGATGATACTTTCAATAGTATTATCATCAGGGTAGGTAAGGAGCACAGGTTCAGCATTAAAACCAGTGTTTTTTAAATAATTTTCAAAGAGTAATTCTCTTTTTTTTAATGTACGTTCATGCTTTTTAATAATATTATTGTGGTAATCTTCAACGGAAGTAGCCGCAATAATACCACAAAAAGAATCTGTTGGTGTTTGCTTATGATAAATGTAAAAAGAAGGAATTTCATCTTGTAAAAAAATTTGATCTTCTTTAAACTCTAAATAGCGATTATGAACTAGTTTAAAACGTTTTTCGCCAGTAACATCTTGTTTATGGTATTTGTACCCTGGATTAATTACATGTAAAAACGTATACGGATTATAGGCTAATTTACTGTTCAGCTCATCGGTTGGATATGCTTCATAGGATTTAGCTGATACCAAAGCTATTTTATCACGTGTGGGCCTCACGGCTTTAAAGGGTTTAATTTTAGCCATATTTAAGAAAGTAGTTCAATAACTTTAGCTGCCAACTCAATACTAATTTTATCTTCAGCTTCAAAAGTAGCAGAACCAATATTAGGTGATAGTGATAAACTAGTATTCATTAACAATTGAATTTCTGGGTTTGGTTCATTCTCAAAGGCATCTAATGCAGCGTATTTAACTTTTCCACTTTCAATAGCATTAATAAGTGCAATCTCATCTACAATTCCTCCTTGTGTACAATTAATAAAACCGACACCATCTTTCATTTTATCAAATTGATTTTCACCGATTAAATATACATCTTGTGCAGGAACGTTTACAGAAATGAAATCTGAATTTTTGAAGAGTTCATTAATTTCGGTTGAAATAAAATGGAAATTTGTTGTTTGACCATCAAAAAATTCAAATTCGATACTAACTTCGTTAACTTCAAGATCATGAATTATTACTTTCATTCCTAATCCAAGAGCTATTTTGGCAGTTGCAATTCCTACGGAATTCATTCCAACAAGACCTAAAGTTTTACCTTTAAGCTCATTACCCTTATATAGTTTTTTTAATCCTCTAAAGTTACTATCTCCTTCTAAGGGCATTTCTCTGTTAGATTGATGTAAATGGCGAACCATTCCTAATAAATGTGCAAAGACAAGTTCAGCAATACTATCTGCTCCAGCTTCAGATGAGTTAATAACGTGTATACCTTGATCTTTAGCATACTGAACATCAATATTGTCAGAATTTGACTGTGTACTACCTATTAATTTAATACTAGGGCAATTATCAATTAATTCTTGTTGTACTTGTAATGAACTACCAATTAATAGGGCATCTACACCTGTTTCGTTGATATAATTTTCTAGCTGTTCTTGAGCTACTTTTATGTTTAAAACTTCAAATCCGGCTTTCTCTAAGGTTGCTAATGCATGTTGAGAAATTCCATCGTTTGTTAATATTTTCATTGTTTTTGTTTCAAAATTCTAAGACTGTATAAATTTCGTAGTCTTATATTAATTCTTTATGCTTTTCTTTCTAGTTCTTTCATAACATCTACTAATGCTTGAACGCTGAACAAAGGTAAGGCATTATACATGCTTGCACGATAACCACCAACTGAACGATGGCCGTTTAATCCGTTAATTCGAGCATCTTTCCACATTGCATCGAATACTTTTTCTAAACGTTTATCTTGTATTGTAAAAGTAGCATTCATAACACTTCGATCTTCATTAGCAACTACACCTTGAAAAAGTGGATTTCTATCGATCTCTGAATACAGTAGGTTAGCTTTCTTGATATTAACTTTTTCAATAAAACTTATGCCTCCTAATTTTTTAAGCCATTCTAAAGTCAACATAGATACATAAATAGGAAAAACAGCTGGTGTATTAAACATACTTTCTCTATCTAAATGTACTTTATAGTTTAACATTGAAGGAATTTCACGTTCAACTTTACCTAATATATCTTCTTTAATAACAACTAAAGTAGTCCCTGCAGGACCCATATTTTTCTGAGCACCAGCATATATTAAATCAAATTTAGAAAAATCTAATTGACGAGAAAAAATATCAGAACTCATATCACAAATTAAAGGGATTTCTGTTTCTGGAAATTCTTTCATTTGCGTTCCAAATATCGTATTGTTACTTGTACAATGAAAATAATCAGCGTCAATTGGAATTTTATATCCCTTTGGGATGTATGAAAAGTTTTGATCTTTAGAAGAAGCAACTTCTACTAATTCTCCAAATATTTTAGCTTCTTTAATAGCTTTTGCACTCCAAGTTCCAGTATTTAAATAAGCTGCTTTTTTATGTAATAAATTATAAGCAGTCATTAAAAATTGTGTACTAGCACCACCATGCAAAAATAAAACCTTGTATCCTTTATTCTCTATTTCTAAAAGTTCTAATACTAGTTGTCTAGCATTTTCAATTACGTCTACAAAAGGAGCACTACGATGAGAAATTTCTAGTAAGGACAAATCGTCGTTATTAAAGTCAATTACAGCTTTTGAAGCTTTTTGTAATACTTCTTCTGGTAATATACATGGCCCCGCACTAAAATTGTGTTTTTTCATGGTAATTTCTTAATTCTTATTTCCGACAAATATGCAAATTATATGATTGTATAGCGTTTAAATTTTTGATAAAAAATCTAAAGTATTTACACCGTCTGCATAGTCCCATAATTTAGGTTGTTGAGTGTGCCCAAAAGGAATTTCGTCTTCAATAAAATCTTTTGAAACTACACATTGTATTTGATCTTTTTCTGCTTCAATTTTAGCTCTTAAATCGTTTTTATCTTCATAAAATTCATAAAAAACTGAGGCAATAGGAGAGGAGTAGCTTTGATCTTCTTTAATCATTAAAAATCCATTTTCAAGGATGTCAAACTTGCTCATTAAATACACTGCTTTGTTGTAATCATAATTGTTAGCATATTTAGCGTTGTGTATGATTTCTTGTTTATTATACATTCCTTTAAAAAAGTTATCAAAATCATAATCTTTCGGTACAAATAATTTTGAAACTGAACGGCATCCTAATCCGAAATATTGGAATATATCATTACTGAAATTCTCTAGCTCTTTCTCTGTCTCATTTCCAGTTAGTACAGCTATAGAATTTCTGTTTTTTCGTATAATATTAGGTTTATCTTTGAAATAGTAATCAAAATAACGTGCTGTATTATTACTTCCAGTGGCAATTACTGCATCAAAGTTCTCTAACTTTTCTTCGGTAAATTTAATTTTACCTTTAAAATCGTTATTTGTAATTTCAAGGAATTTAGCCAAAAAAGGCAATAAATGTTTATCGTTTGACGATTGCTTTACAAGAACTGAATGCCCACTAATAAGGACAGCAATGAAATCATGAAATCCAACAAGAGGAATATTACCCGCCATAATAATGGCTACAACTTTTTCTTCAACAGTATCTAATTTTTCATCAGCAACCCATTGCTGTATATTACTTTGAGTTAAAGCCGATGCCCAATTTTCACAAGCAAAAAGTAAGTTTGATTTTGTAAACCAACTGTTATGCTCTTGAGCTAATTTTAGTTGATGTTTAAAACCATCAAAAAATAAATGATTCAATGCTACGCTATCTTTCTCAGCTATTTCATTTTGATTGAATTGACTAAGAAATTCACCTAATTTCACAAAAGCATTAATTCTAGTTGTAATTTTATCCATTTATATTGGTTCTAAATTATTTTGGCTATATTTTTGCAATTGCAAAGTTACAAAACTGAAAAGATTAATTATGGCGATAATAATAACAGATGAATGTATAAATTGTGGAGCATGTGAGCCAGAATGTCCTAATACTGCTATATATGAAGGTGCTGATGAGTGGAAATATGCAGATGGTACAGATTTAGAAGGTAATGTTGTATTACCAAGCGGTAAAAAAGCTAATGCAGATGAAGATCAGGAACCTATTTCCGACGAAATCTATTATATAGTTGCAGATAAATGTACGGAATGTAAAGGTTTTCACGAAGAACCACAATGTGCCGCTGTTTGTCCAGTTGATTGTTGTGTTCCAGACGACGACAATGTAGAAACTGATGAAGAATTATTAGCTAAACAACGATTTATGCATAACGAGTAATAGCTTTTTAGCTATATAAAGACCACAATACACTAACTATTGTGGTTTTTTTTATGTGATTTATTAGGATTTAAATAGACGTTTTACATCATTTTTATAAGTCTGACCAATCGCCACATAATGGTCTTTAATTTTTATCCTGTTTCCTTCAAGTAAATTTATCTTATTGATAGCAACGATAAATGATTTATGAACTCTAATAAATTGCGAAGTTGGAAGTATTTCTTCCAAAGAAGATATTTTTTCGTGACTAATTACTAATTCTTTATTTGTAAATACTTTAGTATAATTTCCATAAGCCTCAATAAAAAGAATATCATTAAGATGTATTTGATGTATTCTTTTATCTCCTTTCAAGAAAAAACTAGCTCGATTTTCTTCTTGGAGAATTTGGGTATTAGTTTTTTTTTGATCTGATACTTTAGTTATTGCTTTTAAAAAACGTTCAAGGGAGAAAGGTTTTAATAAATAATCTGAAATATTTAGGTCATATCCTTCTAAAGCAAATTCTTTGTATGCAGATGTAACAATTACTTTTGGGGTTTGACGCATTGTTTTTAATAAGTCAAACCCAGAAAGTTTAGGCATGTTAATATCTAGAAATATTAAATCAATACTATTGCTGTTCATCAATTGTATCGCTTCAAAAGCATCGTAACAGTTACCAATCTTTTCAAGATATGTTATATTATTACAATATCCTTCTATGATACGATGTGCTATTGGTTCGTCATCAATAATACAATACTTCATATTAGGTTAAGGTTTAAGTGAACAGTGTAAACAGAAGTTTTTTGTTCTATGATTAATTCGTACTTATTTTTATATAGATATTCCAATCTCTTTTTTAAATTCTCTAAGCCAATACCTTGTTTACGGTTTGGTACCGTTATTTCATAGTTGTTCTCGATTGTAAAATATAGTTTCTTATCAATAGATTTCATTTTAATGTGCAAATATGCATTAGTTGTCATTTTCTCAATTCCATGTTTAAACCCGTTTTCTAGCAGGTTAATAAATAATAGAGGAGAAACTTTTAATTCTTTTTATATGTGTAAATCAAATTTTTACATTTTTATGATATCTAAATTTAAGTAATTCACTATAATATATAAGATAATTAATTTCATCATCAAACGCTACTAAATCTTCCTTTCCATCGTAAATAGTATAGCGCATCATACCAGACAATTTCAGAATAACCTCAGGTGTCTTATCGGATTTCTCTACTGCTAAACCGTATAAATTATTTAATGTATTAAAGAAGAAATGAGGATTAATTTGATTTTTTAAAGAAGTTAATTCAGCCTTCATTTTATCTTCTTTTAATACTCTTAACCATCGCCACTGTTCATAAAACCATAGAGAAATGAAAAGCGGAGTAGGAATTAGTATAAAGTTTAAGAAATTTTGATGATAAGCTTCTGCATAGTTAGTTTTCAGTCTGAAAATAAAAAAATAAACAAGAGTAAGACCATAAACAGAAAAAATAAAGATACCATATTTCTTAAAAAATTCAGGAACTATTAAATAAACCACTCCTAACCAAAATAACAATAAAGACGGAATTGTAATAGGATTAAATGGTTCATTAATAAAATGTTCTGCTAAAATTGATATAATGAGGAATCCTATTACAAGTAATACTTTTAATAACGAATACTTGTAAATTAAAAGTGTGATGAATAGCCAACAAAAAAGTATAGCCATACAATTTATAAAAAGGTAAAGTGTATGAGTAATATCTGCTGAATTTACAAGTATCAATCCAGCTTTATAGAGCATATAGGTAATGATAAAAGTAAGTAAGGCACTTTTACTTATTAGTAAAAGTGTTTTTTGAAAACGAATATTCATATTACAAAAATAATATTCATGGTAACTTTGAACAATTTTTTTGATGAATACCCTGTTTTTTAAAACAAACATTATCTTTTTAATGATGAACTGAGTTTGTTTGTAATAGTAATATTTGCATACTTATTATTAGAGTGTTTATCCAATTAATTATTGACTAATTTTTAATGATTATATGTTTGAAGTAAATCATTTCAAACTACATAGAATCATGAAA
>JAHDDQ010000057.1 GCA_020629275.1 Tenacibaculum sp.
AAATATAAGTTTTTGCGCTTATATTTTTCGTACCATCTAAGGTAGACATTCCACTCCATGATAGCCCCTAAGCGAGGGCAGCCTATCAAAACTACTATAATAGCTATGGCTGGTATCAGTTGCTCACTGGCGACTTTGCAGGTTGTGAAACAAGCATTCGCCGAGGTATTGAGCTAGTCCCTGAGCATCCTTATTTTTATACCAATCTGCCTCCAGCACTACTGCTGCAAGGCAAGGAAAAGGCAGCTATACAAGAGTATAAAAAATGGAAAGATAAGCCTTTCACCCCTGATGAAAACTATGCCAATTATGATGCTGTCTTTTTGAGTGATCTGGCAGAACTAGAAAAAGAGGGCGTCATACCTGCAGCATATAAGGATAAGGTAGCCGAAGTGATCCAACTATTGCAAGATAGCAAGTCAAAATAGGTCGCTTATGTATACGAGAAGGGTACTAAGACTAGGGCAAATTACCTACAATAAGGTGAAGCCGTAATGTAGAATATTAATTATTTTTCGTTGAAGATGGAGATAATTGAGATTCTTCTTCTGTACCTAATTCTTCTTCTAAGACTTGAATTGCTCCACTAATACGAAGCATAGCCGTTCGTATATTAGATGTCTCATGTTCCAATGTTTGAAGGCGCTCCTGCCCTCCTTGATATTCTTTTTTTAAAGCTTCCAGTCGCTTTGTGAGTTGTTCTTTCATGATAATATAAATATGCAGAATTCTATTGTATTTTAAATGTATTACTAACTATGCAAAACGAGAAATATTTTTTGGTTAGGAACGACTCTTTTGAGACGTTCAACAGTAATGACTTCTTCAAATTATAATTTGCAGACGATAAAGGTCTATTGTAAACTAGTTCTATTTACTAGAAACTTCTTCAAGTTTTCAATTTCACTTTTTAATTCTTTTATAGATTGTATAGCAATCATATTAATGTATTGATAATCTACATAAAGCGTTTTATCTTCTTTTCCTTTGATAACTTCATGGACAGCATCTGGAAAAATATTTTTTATGTCTTGTGCAATTAATCCTATTTTAGGGGGCGTATTTTGTTTATCCGTTTTATAATTGTATTTAGCTAAGTTAATACTGCCCAGTTTTTCTAATACATCCATACCTTTTATGTATTGTATATTCTTTTTGAGTTTTTTATCTGAGCCATGAATCGTACTTCCTTTAAATTGAATTTTAGAAGCTCGGAGATCTATTGCTCCATTAGAGATTTTATTATATATGGTTAAATCATTATCTGTTTTTGATGGATAGCCTAGATATCCTTGTCTTCGACTACTTCCACCCTGTAAAGCCCATGAAGTTTTATAAAATTCAATATAGCAATGATCAGTTCCTGCAAGTTTCAAGACACTAGCATTACTATGGATAGTTGTAGTTCCTTTCACATGCAATTTTGTGGATGGATTTTCTATACCAATTCCTAAGTTACCTCTAATTATATTTGTGCTTCCATTGCCATCTGGGCGAATATTTATATTTCGACCAGAATAACTAAATATAGTAAAGTCATTTCCATTTCCAAAACTAGACGCCTTTTTATTGTGCATCAACCCTCCAAAATATGAATCTTTTGTTCCAAGTCTAATATACTCATAGGTTGAACTTTTATGCCCTGGTTCAAGATATGGAACTCTGAAATTTGAAGCACTAACAGAACTAGCTATAATATTACCTGCGACTTCCAATTTTGATTTAGGAGTATTCGTTCCTATTCCTACATTCCCATCTTGCTTAATTGCTAGACTAACCTTATGCCACCACTTTGAAGTATCTGTTCCTTCATTATTTGTAATATTGGTATGAAAGTAGATCCCTTTTGGCGATTGTAATCTTAGGTTAAATATTTTATTAGAAACACCTAAAGTTTCATATTCCCAAGGATAATCAATAGTAACTCCTTCTTCTGGAGTACTTGGTTTGCTACCAACTGATAATCCATTCAGTATTTCTCCATTCTCATTCGAAGGTATCTTTAATTCTAATTCTTCTATTTTTTCAATAAGTTCATCCCATTTTTCAATGGTGATGGTTTTATCAGCTCCTATTTTTAAATCGTTATAATTTGACATAATATTAATTTATTCGTTATTTAGTTGGATGTTTCTGTTGGAAAAAACTGAGCAAGTGGAATTTTTACTCGTACTGACTTTTGAGTAAAAACTTTAGCTATAAAAGCAGAATTGTCCCAATTGGTTTTTTCTCCATTGTAATTTGCTATATCACTTATTTTGAGGTATCCATCTTGTAAGTTGAAATGTTGCCAAGAGATATTTTCCATCCATTTAGAATCGTTCAAAGGAGAAGCTTCCTCTTGTTCGTCCAAACCATATCGAACTTCCGACATTGGTTCTTCGAAGATTAAGTTATATTTTTCATTATCATTGGCTTTAATAGGAAATCCTAACATCACTATATCTGGGTCAAGATTAGCTTCAAAAATCGGAAAAACCCTTTCTTGATTAGTTTTATCTTCAAGGTATAGAAGCATATTGGGGAATTTATAGAGTATTTCTCCACGGATTAATAAAACTATCTGACTTGTGTCTTCCTCTTCTTTTCCATCTACTTCTTTTAATCTAATATTGGGATGCGTACCTAGTTTAGAATTTTTAGACCATTCGTTAATTGGAACAATATCTTTATCTTGTTCCCTTGTGAGCAACCAATTTTCTATATATTGCTCGTAGATTTTAGCAATAACTAAATCCTTATCATTTATTTTTGAACTTGGCTTTTCAAAGATACGTTCTATATGGCTATATGCTTTTGCATAATTGCTATCTAAATTATGTTTATCCAAGGTCTCATTTGGCGATAAACTTCCTAAATAGATCTTCAAATTAATTTGTTGATTAGTGCCTAAGGATAAATTTTTATTCAAATCAAGTAATAGCTTTTCAAGTAATCTACGTCCTAGTAGACTTGCTCTAAAGCACTTTTTTTCATAATCATCAACAGAGTAAATCGTTGTATCCCAAAATTTTCTAAAATAAGTGCCACGTAAATCAGTGGGATATTCACGCCACCTTAACTCAGCAGCAAATTCATGGTTTACTCCTACCATAAATGCTTCGATAAATCGAGGGTTTGTTGTTAGAATAGTAACCGTGTTTTCTGGTATTCCATCTAATCCTGGTAGCAGTAAATGCTGAGATTTATCTCTCAAATATCGATACATGGGTTTATGAAATTCAGGAAACCACATCACAGGTCTTAAAGGGTCTTTTGGAATAGTATTGAAAGAACGAGGCTGGTTGTATTCTTTTTTAGAGTTATTCCTTTCTTCCCAATAACGGATAGATTCTATTTTCCGGCAAAGCCGCTTTTGAATCGTAAATTCGGGCTTAATATTTTCTTTAATTTGATTCCCGATTATCCTGATGGATTCATCTAATTTATTAAAACTTTTTTTACGAAAAAAGACTGTTGACTCATTATTTTCTTTTATTCCTCTATTGTCTATACCAGAAGGAACGAATTTAGAAGAAACAACATCTTCTTCAAGAACAGCTTGAAATCGTTGACGATTTTGATTGTAAATAGTGTTCTCTTGGTTCAATTGCTTATCAAATTTTTTGACATAATATTTCCGCAATTTTAGTTGCGAAATCGTATTTGTCATTTCGCTATTTAACAATTGAGCATGAATGGTAGATTTTATTTCTTTTGTACGTCTAAGTTCTGGATTATTCTCAAAAGTCACTTTACTCATTTTCGACTTTAATGGCAAACCAAATTGAAGTAGTTTTTCACCACTTAATTTTTCCAAACGTTTGTACATACAATCAGAAATAGCTCGTCCAAATTTCCCCACATTTAGCACTCGATTTACTTTTTTAACTTCTTTCAATTGCTGCCAAGCAGCTTGCATCAATGTTTCTTGATTTTCTTTTACAAACTCTACTCCTAATCCAGCCGCATATCGATGCCTAAAATCCAGATTTAATTCATTAATCCAAGTATTTTTTTTGTCTAGGTTGAAATCGTCTCCTTCATTGGATTGATACCATTTTCCATAAATTGGTGGAACCACTCTTAAAATAGGCTCACCCTCATTATCCAATTCCTCTGTAATGTGAGCGTTAAGTACATCTGCTAACTTCTTCTGGGTGGTGTTAGGCGAAGAAAAATTATCAAACCCCCAACTTTGAAAAGCTGTATTTGTAGAGCTTAGAGCTCCTTCGAAGTACATTTTCTCATCGATTGAT
The DNA here is from genome assembly GCA_020629275.1 of Tenacibaculum sp. Lineage (GTDB taxonomy): Bacteria > Bacteroidota > Bacteroidia > Flavobacteriales > Flavobacteriaceae > Polaribacter. Next base: position 4,239 of record JAHDDQ010000057.1, read on the forward strand.
AGATTATATCCAAGATCACTACAATCCACTTCGTGTAAACCAATATTTGGCAACGATCTTGATTTTAATTGTTTGATTAAAGTTTCAAAATCGCCTAATATTCCTGTATGAAATTCCCATTTATAATAATATGGAATTGTCATTCCCTTTCCTTTAGATGGCGTAGAACATGCTAAATCGTTCCCTTTTGTTATGCTATTATTAATGTCTATACCTAAACCCGCTTCTACTCCTAATAAATAGGTCGGAATAACAAAGACTGTATATTTAGTCCTTTCCTTCAATCTACGAGGGCAGCTTAATCTGGAAACAGCAAGTTGTGTTTGTGTTTTGATAAGTTGTTTAATTCTTTCAGGACTAGTATTGGTTTCTCCATTAACATGAATATGTGCCCATCGCCAAGCCTCTTTTAAATCTGGTAAGATAGCATCTGATGATAGTTTTATCAAAGGTGGAAGATTGGGTTTAGTACGAGGAAGTAATTCAAATTCGCCTGCTTCTTCTCCATCTTTATTTTTCAATACGATGAGCGAAATCCATGGTATCCAACTGTCCTTTTTTTTCAAAGTACTATAACGCCATAGAAAGTCTGGTTCGGCAAACTCTACATAAGGAATATAACTAACATTAAAATTCTTCAAATCATGAGCAGGATGAACCTTTAAAATCGTTTTTTCTTGAAATCCCAGGACATCTCCAGGTCCATATAAAGCAATATCCAAAGATGCTTGCTTTTTATGGTTAGCTGACTCAATATCGACACTCACAGGTATAACTGTTCGTTTAGCAGTTTGACTAGAACTAGTTACACGTGCTGACATCCCTGTTCGTAAATATGGTATATAATAGTTATGTGAATTAGACATTAAATTGGTTTTTCTTTTGTTCTTAATAAGCAAGTTCTCTAAGAACTCGTCTTCTTATATTATAAGCTATTTCAGGAGAGTTTTCGGTTTCATCTAATATTTCATAATCAGAAATGGTCATTATTTCATAGTCATCAGCCATTTCTAGCAATACTGTTTCCATATAATTCTCCGCATCCATTTTTGTGTCAAATGGTGTTTCTATGGATGTTTTATTCGGTAAACTAAAATCCATTTTATTGATTATGAGGTATTTTTCATCGTCATCGAACCATATTTGCTCTACTAAATCATATTCGTTTTCTTCTCTATAGCGTTTTATTCTGGCACTTCTGTTGATATTCATTCGGCTAGCACTCCATGGGCGAGAAGTTGTAGTTTCACTGAAACTTCTTGCATTGCTATCTGACTCTATGCCCAATTCTATCTCCTCATGCCTTGAATCAGTATCATGTATGGCTAAAGTCCCAAAATCAAAATCATCCACTCCTCCAAAAGCATAGCCAGCATCCATGAGTTCAAAGTCAGGGGAAGAAATTTTCTTTGCATCAGAAAGTTCTTTATACTGCCCTACTGCAAAATATTCTTTCAATAGTTGCCTTCGGTCTTTATATGTTTTACTACCAAATTTGACATTGGTAATTTGGTACTTTGACTTATTAACAATACTGTTCCCATATTTCTGAATCGTTCGGTTCAAAGGCACAACGGTTTGTCGGCATTCTAAATATCCCGAGGGATGAAGAATTAATGCAGCTTCTTCTTCAATTTTTCTGAGAATAGCCCTTGTTTTGAAACGATTTGGCAATTTTGATGACCAACTACTTTGTAGAGCTAATTGCGTTTGTAGTTTATTCAATAAAATTGTTGGTTCGATTGTAGTAGGTACGGCTTTCTGTTTTCCACCCCAAGTCTTCTTAAACTTAATCTTAACTTTGAAAAAGGCAACCTTTATCTTAGCGTGACCTTTGACCTTCCAAGGTTTTGGCCCAGACAACATAAAGAATAAATCTACCCCTGCTAAGTTCCAACGTTTGTATTTGATTTTTACTCCCATACTAACATCGGTTTCAAAGTAGAATGGATCAAATTGCAACAAAGCATTAAAACCAAAATAACCTTTAATTTTAGCTCCCATTGCTTTTGCCCACAAATCTGCTTTAAATCCAATTTGGAAAGAGTTGGAAGTAATCGCTTGATAATACTCACAAGTAAGCGAGAAATTTTTTCCATACTTAATTACAGCCTTCAAACGTGCAATATCTGGGAAACGAACAGGTCGTTTATATCGAGGATGGTAGCCGCCAACGGATAGTAAGAACTGAGGTCGTCTATCCCAAGAAAGTACAAAAGCAAATCCTCCACTCAATGGAATCCCCACTACATGGGAATCCCGAATTACGCCCTCTAAACGAATATATTCTTCAGCAAAATTAAAATCCCCTAAAACATCAATACGAATTTTAGTAAGTGGTACATCTTTAGTTGGTAAATAAATACCTAAGCCACCGATCAATATAACTCGATTTTTGAATGGAAACTCTAAAAGAATCCCTAAATCGGCTTCGACAATAGCTGTCGAACCCCAGCCAATTCTCAAAAATGGGGCGACGATGAAATGCTTATCCTTTGAAGGGAAAACAGCTCTTAAATCACTGATAATACGATCGGCATTTTCAATGACATCTTTAGGAAACATGATAGATTTAATTGCCCCATTTGCTAGTCTATTTCTCAATTCGTCCACCTTCATCGTTCGATTGACACCGATCAAGCCTCCTACGCCATTTAGGGTAAATCCAAACGATAGTTGTATTGGCGGACGGAATATAGTACTAATGTTCACCAACATCGAAAACCCTTTTTTATTGTTGGGTAAACGAGTACTAATTAAACCAATTGCCGTAAGATCAATCGCTTTGAGTTGGAGGGATAGAATGCCTGAATAACGATAGTTATCGGGGTCAGATTCGAGGAAGCCTGCGCCAGTGATGACTTTGCCTTTGATGGTCAAACCAATTCGTTTGGGACTAAGGAAGTCAAACGTACCGCCATCCACAGGACCATAATTACCATCTTCCTTTTCAGGAAACCCAAAGTCAAGGCCCATTCCTAACTTATCAAGATCTGCGATTACTGGCCCCATTTTCAAGTTAAAAGAAGTTTTAACTTGAAAGGAAATGTTATTGTCAAAGTTAATAGAAATCAGGAATTGTCGAATATCCAAAGGTCCAATTTTTTTCCTCTCTAACATGCTAAGTTCTAAGCCAGGTTGCCCTATGAAATAGACATTTTGATGATTTGAAAAGCCAATTCCCAAATCAGTAATGGATTCTATTTTTAGATTTGAAAGGATTTTTTGAATAAATCCATCTCCTTTTGAACCATCTATTCTAAAAGTAAAACTATGAATAAGCGTCTCAAGCTTCAACTCATATTCACCATTACTACTTCCGATAGAACTCCCAAACTCAAAATCTTTATATCCAATGAATAAGCCTTTATCTGTATATTCTCCTGCTAGAGAAACAAATTCATTTTCTACATCTTTTTTGACCAGTTTTATATCTAATGATGAATTTACTACTTCCATAACTTCTTCAGAAAATAAACTCGTCTTTATTTTAATTTTTTCTTCAGGTCGTACTGCTATACCGAATCCTGCGCCAAGGTCAAGGTTTCCTGATATGTTTAACTTCCAAGTATCACTTAAATCTTCATTTAAATTGAGATTTCCTTGTATATTAGGATAGATAAATAATCCTGTATTTTGAACTATATTATATTCATTCTCGTCTAGTTCATCAATAAAGTCTTCAGGGTTAAAAGGCTCTCCCTCTTCTTCTAAGCCTCTATATTCATCTATATCCACTAGTATATCAATAATTCTAGGAATAGGACTAATATTCAAACCAATTTCTCCATAAGTGTTTTCATTTTCTTCATCTGAGTAAACCCCTTTTTGAAGAATCGGAAAACGCAGTTCTTCCGCACTTCCTTCAAAATACCCTAACTGCTGACTGATAAGTTCATCTTGCGTATATAAATCACCTGCTATTGAAAAATTCGGTAGTAAATTATTGAGCCGATTTAGAAAGTCTTCACTCTTAAAATTATCGTTCCAATTATATACTTCAGCAATATTTTTGTGTGGTTTACTTAATACTTTTGGAATTCTACTCCATTTAATCGTTCTAATAGTTTTGGATTGACTATCTATAGTTAGCTCTGCAATTCCATTAATATTTGCTATGGAATAAATTTTAGGATGAAATTCTTCAATATAAACGTATATGATGTAATCTAGTATGCGTTTAGGCAACTGATCAAGAATAAGTTTAGCATCTTCTGACAAGTCTTGAATTTCTTTAACAGCTTTTTTAATAGCAGGTAAAGCCTCTTTAATTTTTTCGATTGCTGGTTTTAGTTTCTCAGCTAACTCTTTTATTTTATTAACTAGACCCTTTTCATCTTCCAATTCATCTAACTCTTTTAGTACTTTCTTTACAAGCTGAATAGCTTCTTTTAATGGCTTTAAATTAATATTGAGATTTTCAGATTTAATATCAAATCCTACTTCATTCAATACCTTTACAACCTCTTCTTTGTTATCAAATTCTTCGAAAGGCGTAATAAGTCTACCAACTTCTATTAATATTTTTTGTCCTATTGATTTTTTCATATTGCACTCTTTATTTGTCTATTCTTGTTAGGTCAGTTCTAGGATAAGGTGCTTTCTCATTCAGTACCTTGTTCGTGGCACTATCTATTGGCTGTGATTCTAAATCAAATCCAGTAGGTATACCTGATGGCCAAATATCTTGAGAAAACTTAGTCCTAAATCTTTTAATTGCAGCTTTTGCAGCATTTTCCCATTTCCCATTTATTTTTCCTGGATTTAAATATTTATTATTTCCAATCAAATTTTGACTATTGTCATCCTCGAAGAGATAGGTAAGCTGAGCTTGAAACTTAAAAACACCCGATAAATGAGGGCAATGTAAATTCCTAGATGCCCAACATATATTTGGTACTGTGATATCAGTCTTATTAAAATCTTTTACTTTACAATTTTTAGCCTTATTTACTTCTGTGCCTCCTGAACAGTCACATGGAAAAAGCCTAGGACTTAAATTATTTAAAAAAAATGCTTCATTTGCTTTGTGTATACCATATATATTAAGTTTTGCAATTACTCCTTTGGGATCTGCTAATCTTTTCCAAATACTTGACAATAATTTTGCTTCTCCAGCAACTTCAAAATGTAAATGTGTTGGTGCATAGGAAGGATAACTTGATGAATCTCCATTTTTACCTGAACGCCCAGCTGTCCCAATATGCAAGCCACTCATGACATGAAATCCGCTATAAGCTGCGGCTGAAGAAATAAGGTTATACTGTGAATTAATTCTGTTTTGGAGATGAGCATACGTGAATACAAAATCTTGATGCTTGAGGTTTAATGTATGTCCAAATAAAGAAGTTGATCGATAAGATCTAATCTTGCCTCCTATGACAGCAAAGACTTTACTTTCATTACTTACAGCAAAATAATCGACCCCTTTATGTCCTCTATTTCCTCCAACTACCCTTGGGGCAGTATTATTTGGATAGTGTGTTTTATAAACCAATGAATCCCTTTTTCTATCCTCTTTTACAACTTCTTTAACTTTATCAAAAACTGTGATTCCATAATCTCTTCCTCGGCTGTATTGTTTCGTATTTCCTGCTTTGAATCTGGTAACAATATAGGGTAAATTCCTCTTGTTTTGATTGATAAAAGAAACCGTTTCGCCTTGAGGTTGTCCATTTTCCTGTCTATTCTTTTTCTTATTTATATCATTGGGATATTTTTCATTGATTTTGAATTTTGGAAAGATTCCTCCATTAACATAATGGCTCGCTGTACTAGGTACAGGATTCCATATCGGCTGACACCAAAGCATTCCAAACAACACAAAATGTACCCTCGATTCATCAAAAAACGTTGAGAAACTATTGGTATTATTTAAATCAACGGAGAGTTGTTCTGCTATTTTAAAGGAGTCATTTTTCGTATCTGATTGTAATTTAACTTTCCATCCATAATTTTCTACTCCTTCAATATGCTTATCCCAATTCGTAGTTTGATTATCTGTCCATTCTACTAGAAAACTAGTAGGATTCTGATAGTTTGTATTTCTTGATATTCTATTAGTGTCATTCTTTAAAGTCTCCAAAACTATTGGAAACTCCCAAAAACCTATTTCTATACTAATAGTTCCAGGATCGGATAAACCTTTTGGAAGGTAAATATTTAGCATACCAGTATTGTCAGTAGACATTAATGACCGATAGTCGTTAATGATGTATTGTTTTGAAATATCTGAAACAGATATAGAATTAACAGTACGATCTTTCCAATAAGCAGTATGTGCAGTATCAAATGATGCTTTATTTTTAGTATAACCTAGCTTTTCTAGTGTCTTCCTAGCTTCATCAGTTAGAGACCAACCTGAAACACTTCGCTTGGAATCTTTATGAGAAAAATCATAGCTGTAAAGCTTTACATTATCTTCATTTTTTACAACTATTTTTTTTGTCTTTGCAAACCTAATGGGTCGACCAGAACGAACATCCAATACCTGAACCTTTATTTTGGTATAGGGAGTAGGTTCATTTTCAGAATCTTGAGGAGGGTTATAAAAAGCTAGTTTTTGAATATAATTACTGTAGCAGTTATTAGCTATTGAGCCTTCACCAAATTGTATCTTGATAGGACTTACTTTTTGATGAAGTCCTTGAGAAAGTTCAGCTACTATATTTTTAATACATCTTTTCGCTTTTTTTGGGGTTTCTTTTAGTGCTTTTGCAGTCAAATTTTGATTTGCGAAGTCTGGAAAATCATTACTATTTGAACCTCCCTTATGATATTTTTTTGATCCGGCTAATGATAATAAACAAACTTTGATATTAGATTTTGGAAACCTCAGTAGATTGTAAATATCAATGATTTCATGTTCTTCTAATTGATTATAGGCTTTTATTGCTGGATGTCTATTCTCATTTTCTTTTTTTGCATTTATAGGAATAAAGGTATTATCATTATCTTTTGGAATAAACATCGCCGAAAAAGCTGGATTTAAATTACAAATCCCATACGTTAGATTTCTAAGCGGATAAAGCCTATTAACTCTATAAATATTATCAATATTTTTTATCTTCTTGTTTGTTTTATTATAAATAACAGCAGTTAATATTTCAGCAGGAATATTTTCAATAACTGTATTTGGTTCATCCGCCGTGTAAGCACTTTGTATGTATTCAGCTAAATAATTCCCTACCCAGCGATAAGTTGTTTTATTACCTTTTACTGCATTCTTTTCATTGGCTAAAAGATACTCTAAATCTTGTCTTAAGGGTTTTACTTGATGTGTCAGAACTAATGGTTCTACTAGTAAGTCAATACTATTCTTTATTAATTGTACGCTTACTTTAATTTCTACTACTAAATTATTGTAGACCTCAATAATTTCGTTTGGTTTCAATTTTAGTTCAAATAATCCGACATTAACATTTGTTCTTAACTCTTGTGAGAGTATCTGAATTTCCTCTCCTGTATCATTAAAAAACTGAACCGTCCATTCATAACTATCTACGGCATTAGCATCCGTTGTATCTACGAAAAGTACATAATGGTTAAGAAATGGTAGTTTCTCCTTATCGTCTACGTGTCCAATTCTTAGTGTTTCTCCAAGAAAACTCACTAAGCCAAACTTATTATCATTGCTTTTAACAGTAAAACCAAGTGCATTTATTTTGTCAAATCCACCTGGTACTCTTTGTTCTATTTTTCTAACAGCCATGGCACAAAATTTAATCTTCTAAATAATCAAATCTCAACCCACTATTCCCTTCACCTTTTCCCGTTAAAACCTTTCTTCCTTTCCATACATGTGTTTTACCATCCGTCCAACGGATACGCTGATTGGTAATTTGTACTCGTACACCTGCTTTGGGGATAGCTTCTTCCCTAACACGTAAAATATCTTCTTTAGCTAAAAAACTAAGTGGTTGAATATCTTTTAAGGTATTATCATTGCGAAGCATATATGCTCGACGTAACTCAACATCGTTAGCATCTCCTTTAATATATGATGGCAAATAAGGTATCCAATTGGATGGAACTGTATTGGCTAAACGGAACTGAGAGATACTATCGGCTGTACCCTCTTCCGTATCGGGAGCTTGAAAAAATTCATGCAATTCTAAATGTAAGTCAAATCCTTCAACTACTTTTCCGAGTGCATTAGGAATACGTTTTTCAATCGCCCAAACCATATTTGAATATTCATCTCTTATAAAAAATAATTCTTCTAAGGGTTTAGATTCTATTCGGAAAGTACTAGCAGGTGCTAAAAACAAGAAATGCTCTTCATCTCGATACAACTCGTCTTCAGTTCTATCTGACAAGGCATCAAAATCTCTGATTTTGAATAAATCCCAGATCTTGAGCGCATCATTATTTAAAATTGCTCCTTTAGTACTATCATTTTTCACAACTGTTTTGACTCCGAAAACATCTTCAACCTCGATTCGATCAATCCAACAAGCCTCTCCTAGTTCCATTTCTAATGGAATAGTATACCAATCACTCCCTGAGACAAGTGAAAAATCCAAAATCATTAGCTTTAGTAAATCCGAAGCACTGACATCCATCAAACTCAAATCAATTTTGCTGTCTTCAAAAGAAAACAAACGTTTATCAGGCATAGAGGCAAAAGACACATTAACTGGAAAATGTTTTTCGGAAGCAAGAATATTACTCTTAGGATTTAGTGTGACATCAGCGTTGTCAAAAGAATACCAATCCAAATGACCGCTTTGATAATCCGGTGCATTTATCGTAAATCCACTATTTGTTTCTTCGCTTATTTTATGATGCACTTTGAATTCATATGCAAGTTGGTGAGCGTTCCAAGCTTCTTCGGTTGCTTCCTCTGGTTGAATAAATAAATTATTATACCATGCTTTGAGTTGTGCCGTAGGTGTAGCGAGTACTTTAAAATGAGTTGGTGAGTACTTACTACTCTTTGGATATTGTTGATTTGTAGAGATTATTTCTTCATATAGTTGTTGCCCTCCAACAACTTTTCCTTGCATCAATTTAAAAAATCGTAATGATTTAGTATCAATTTTGGCTTCATTTTGAATATCCTCTTCTTGGTCTTTCCAAACTTCTCTTTGCAAGGGAAAGGCATCCCTCAAATCTGCTATTAGTTGTTCCGCATTTTCACTTTGGTTTTCTTGTAATAAATATTGTTTAATTAAACGTTCATATTGTTGCCCAATACGTACTCTACTTCTTAAATCTATAGGCCGTATAGAAATGCTTTCTATTTTAGCTTCCAAAGGAAATCCATCTAATTTATGAAGAGTAGCATTTGCTAATTTGGATTTGGAGTAAGCCTCAACTTTCTCTTTTCGATAAAATGATTGAACTTGTATAGGAGAACCATTATCTTCTCCTTTGAATTCTCCAAATTGCCATTGTCGGCCCAACATCCAAAGTGGATCGGCTGTACGCATCGACAAAGCATCCGTATTGTTTGGATTTCTTGAACGTCCCTCTATTCTAAACTGTGGTGTATAGTTTAGGGCTATTCTATCTGCTATAGAAGGATATTTTTCTTTTAATAATTTAAAATATAAACTCATTGCTTCCTTTTGATTTAGTTGACCGTAGGTATATGCATAAGATTCGTCATAGGCAGTATGTAACCATAGTCTTGCATGGCATCTAAGTCGATTAGACGTATTTTCATTAAGTCCATCGTATCATAAATAATATCTCTTAATTTATCTTCATTCCAACTATCACTGTCTCGGCTAAGTGGAGAAGAAACGGCTAGTAGCAATGCTTGTGGTGACTCACTATTAGGTCCATTGTAATGAAAACTTAAACCTGTATCCAGTCGTTCATCTGGAATATGCTCTACAAATTCCTCTATGACAATACCAAATTGAGTTTGATTAAAATCAATAGTTGTATCGCTATATAAAACCAAACAATCACTTCCATCAGGATAATATTCTTGACCATCAACTGGATAGGGAGTATTTTCGTCTGGGGCTTTGTACACTTCTACATTTTCATAAACAAAACTCTCTAATAAATCTCGAATTTCATGTTTAGATAAGCCAAGCCATGGATAAGATATCCCCGTTGGAAATTGCACAATTTGATATTTAGAAGCTTGATCTGAACTATCCTTCCAGGCATTTTTCACCATTTGCCATTCTTCAAAATTTTCTACATTCTCTTTCACCTGTGCTAATTCTTGAATCCAAGTTTGGATTCGTTCTTGCCCCCATAAATTGTCTCCAACAAGAACATTATTTCCAATCAATCTATCTTGTACTTCATCACTTAAAAGCATATTTAAATTAGCAGCAATAGCAACTGGAGGTAAAAGGATAAATGCTTTTCCAAAAAGGATTTTTGCAGCTTGCTCTAGTACTTGAAAAGTTTGATAAAAATCAACTTTTGCTTCAGATTTATCATCAAAATCTGCTAAAGCAGCTTCTAATTTGGTTATCAACTGAGTTATTTCTTGCTCTAATTTGATTAAGTCAATATCTGTTTTAGTAATCCAAGCCCTGATGGCTTCGGTAATAGCTAATTTGGCAAGCTGTTCGTTATAAGTATTAGGGTTATTTTTCCATTTCTTTAATTCCCTCAAAAGAGGAACAAAGCGTTGAGATTTTATTTTATTTAGGCTTTCCCATGCTTGTTCATATTCCTCTTCTTGCACAATATCTGCAATTTTTATTCCTCTAGATTTAGAAAGTAACTGGAATATATATCGAGCCACTTCTAGTGCTTGAGCTAAAGGCTGGCAACCCTCAGGAGCTTGTTCAGTAATTCGATAGGTCAGTTTTGTATCAAAAACAGGAAGTTTATTGATGATATACATTTCTAATTCACTTGCTCCGTCAGCAACTTCATGTTCGCTCATGTACAGGAAATCTTGGTAAGAAATTTTGAGTTCGCTTAATTTAATTGGGTTGATGTCTTTTACTTCACCATCCTCATCAATTAACTCAACTATACAACCAATCTTCTTGAAATCTCCTAATTGTACTTTTAACCATTCTTCAATAGCAGGTTCAATGAATGGTTTACACGTATCAACCGTATAATTTTTAGTTGGTGTTGGAAAAATATAAACCAGCTTATGTTGGATACCAACTCCCGGGATTTTGGTTTTTAACGAATCTGTAATAGGAGGTGCTATCGTTCCCTTTGCTGCATCCATAGCGGCAGCAGATTGAGATAAATTTCTTTGAGTCAATTGAAAACCCGCCTCAAAAAACAAATGGTCTAAGCTTCCATCTAATGTATCTTCTAACTGGGCTACACAAGCGATAACTTTGTCGCTTGTTCCATTTAAAGAACTTGGTAGCAAATTTTTTCTTTTAGCTTCGATTATTTTCAGCCCATCTATCACACTCAATTGTTTGAATCCAACATTAGGATTATTATCTGCTCGATTAATAATGTTGACATCTAAAGGATACATTTCTCTTAAAACATATATCTCTGCATTCAATCCTTGGTCGTGCAACATTCGTTCTAGTTGGTATCCCAATAAAGCTTCAATAGGTTGATCTTGACGAATCCCTTCCATAAAGCGTTCGCTTTTTTGGATTCTATCAGAGGTTAGGTTTAAAGTAAAAGGATTTGATATTTCTTCTTTATCTTCGTGAGAGAGATAAGAATTCTTAAAAATAGTAGCTGTTAAGGATTGTGCTGGCGAAGGGCAGTGAATAATGCCACCTTCATCATCTCGATTTTCATCGAGCATCGTTGTTTTTTTGACAATACGCTTCGTATCTTTTTCTAAATTTTCAAGCCAACCATAAGCACCAAAATATATCCCTGAACTCTTCTTTTGACGCATCTCTTTGAGTCGAGTATTGGCAAGTGAACTTGCCCAAGCGTCTAGACGATAGCTGTTGAGGTCAATTATTTCACGGATAGCTTTTAATTGTTCATGTTCTTCTGTGGTTTTCCAAGCTTCTATTAATGCTAATCCAGATTTTGCATACTCCTTTAAAATTCTTTGATAAGATTCAACATCACAAACCTTAAATAAAGCTTGTCCTGGACGAATAAGGTCGCCTTCCTTAATACAAATCCCATAATAAGTATCTTCTTCTTCCTCTTTTTCAATATGAATACAACTTTTTTGAATAATACCCTTAAATGGTGATTTAATGGTGATTTTTTTGGTCGTCCCATTCAACCGATTTGCAGATACTTCAAGAATAATATTATTCGTACTGACTGAATCCCCCTCCATTTTCTTAACCGTTTTAACTTGATAAGAAGTGATGCCAACTAAATCTTCATTGGATGGTTGAAAATAAATAGTACGGTTGTATAGTGCGATGGCATTTGAAAAACTTCTTAATAATAAATCAGAGAACAAAGAAGTTTCTCCTTTATAAAGAAACAATTCTGTATTAATAGTATGCTTTACGGTATTATTATCTTGGTCAATCTCCTCATACGCATAAGATATATCTCGGTCAAGTTTTCCTGATGATGTAATCTTATTTGCATCTTGCTCTAATTGTTTGAAGAAGAGTTCTAGATTTTCTAATTCTTCTTGTTGAATAGTCATATTCAACCCATCAAAAGATGAAGAGCCGATATTACCCAAATTTAAAAGAGGACTATGTAAGAGATGTTTTTTTTCTTTCGGCTGGTTTAAAAATCCATAATACTCTCCTTCTCGATCCACTTTTTCTAAGACCTTTGAAAAAAGGTCAAGTATTTTTTGAGTATCTTTTTGGATAGAATCAAATTTTAAATTGAGACCTGCTTCTGTACGATTTTGTAAAATATCGTATACCTGTCCTACAGGTAACAATTCCAGTGAAGTAGGAATCTTAGCAACATCTTGCAACCATTTTGGTAATTTCCCTTTTATTTTATCATAAGCTAATGTTCTTAATTGGAGCGAAGAAGAAGATGGCTGCATCGATAAAATAGCTTGTATTTCTTTATGCACATCATCCGAATCTTCAATATTAGGAATTGAATGATTCGCATTAGAGTGCACCATTTTATTCCATTCTCGAACCAAAAGTGCAATTACTAGGCACGTCTTCATTATCACAGTATCATTTGTGGGTTGATCGCCAATGATAGATGTAATATTCTCAACCGTCAACATTTCTTGGGTTCTTCCCACAGGTAAGATACCATACGGTTGGTTACCTATCTTAATACATGGATACGTCCCCCTTGCTCTTACATATTCAGAATAATGAAGCCATAATTGTTCATGTGCAGTGCTGGAAATCGTGCTTCCCAAAAGCTTTTGTAAGTGCTCGCCACCTAAAGCAAACCAAGTCAATTTTTGAAAATGATAAGCAAAATTCGATTCCTTTAAATCTGCATTTTTAAAATACTTGAAATCAGATGTTCCTATACCTAAACCATATGCCAAGTTTAATCCCACAGCTCCTTCTAAAGCATCTTTTGAATATCCTTGAACCATCGAATCAAAACTTGATTCGGCATCAAATTCATCTTTTACGGAATAAGCACTAGCTTCATTACCTAAATTATTTGTTGGTGTACCATAATTTAAAAAGGATAAGCCTTCTGTATAAAGATGATTATCTAATAATTCTTTTAGAGCATTAGCAGATTTAGTAGGGTTTTCGTTGTCTTTGTTTCTATAATAAAAGCCCGTTACAATTATTCGTTCAAATTTTTCATAGCTTCCTAACAACTCATTTTCTACAACAAATGCCATCCCTTGATCTCTTGCTACATCAAAATTTGTAAGCCAATTTTTATCATCAGTAGCAATATCCTTCTCTTTAAAAATAAGCAATCGATCTCGTTCTGTTATGATATTACCTTCTACACGAAGGGGCTTATCTTCTAAAGTCGGATACAAATAAGCAACCAATTGTTCTGGTAATCCTTTGTAATAAAATTCAGCGTCAACATTGGCTGTTACTTCATATAATTCAGGATTATTGGCTTGATCTTCTAAACTATCTACATCTATTTGAACCAAATAAGCCGCACGATAAGTACCATATTTAGAAACTAGCTCATTCCATGTTGTTCTTTTTAATTGCTCATCAGTCAACGTTTTAAAAAAAAACGCATCTGCTCTTTCTTCCGATGTAAGCGCAGGATTATGACTTTGTAAAAATGCTTCATCTGGGAAAACGCGAATCCATAACTGTTTAGGTTGAATACCTATGAAACGGGCTTCAATTTTGAGTGGAAATAATAATACAGGAATATCTGTAGACTTATAAGACATAAGAATATTGTTGGTTTTAGTGAATATATCTAAAGCACTAACAGGAACGACCGTTTCACTGGACCAACAACCTCTAGTTTGCTAAACAAACAATCATACGGGGAGAAGTTCTGTTAGACCTATAATTTCGTTTTTAGACCTAATCTTAGAAGGATAATCATTTGTAATCAACAATTACCAAAACAAAATTTTGTTAAAAACAATATACATCAAATGTAGTATATCTCCTAACAATACAAAAAATTAGTTCTAGAATATTATTTTTTTATGTAATTTTACTCAAAGAAATCTATAATAAAATCTTATTCTCCAAACCCAAAAGGAACTATAGTTTGACAAACATTGTTTACGGTAACCACGCATTACTTCACTTATTTTGTCTTACCCATTCCTTTGTAAAATTTCAAACATTACTCTAATCAAAGAATGGATACCCTATTATTAATATACGCAAACTCTTACGATGAACCTCTTCCTTCTCTTCATAAGGAATACAAGGAAGTATCTCATGCTTTATCATCTAGAGTGGCTTGTAACGATATCAAAGTAATAGATAATTATGCAACTAGCATAACAGATTTTCAAAAAAAAATCTCTATTCATAAAGATGAAATTAGCATTTTTATGTATAGCGGTCATGCTAATGAAAAAAATATTATTTTAGAAGATGGAATAGCTTCTGGAGATGGTTTAGCATCTTTTTTGAACGAATGCCCCAAACTAAAGCTTATAATATTGAATGGATGTTCAACTCATGGTCATCTGAAAAGACTACAGTCTTTAGACAAACCAATAATTATTATATCCACATCAAGGGCTATTAAAGATGGAGCTGCAACAAATTTTTCCATTAATTTTTTTAGTGCACTTGCCAGAGGAGAAACTATCATAAGTTCTTATAATCTGGGGATATCTGGTGCTAAATTAGTTACTGATAACAACCATATAATTGAGTCTAGAGGACTAATAATTTCACAGAGTTTTGAAAATTCAAATAAGCCTCTATGGGGAATATTTCATACCAAAAAAGGGGAAGCATTATTAAAGTATAAGCTTTCTAAGAATGAATCTCTTTTATCAGAAACTACCGAACAAATTGATACAGCCCCAATACTATCTGAAATAAATCGGAGCGAACAAGAAGCCTCCTTTACTAAAATACTAAGAAAAAAAAATAGTGTGAATGCGTTAGTAGCTTATGGAGATAGAAAACATGATCATAGTTTGTTAAAAAAAAGACTACAAGAAATCATTCGTAATACGCCGAGTATCAATAAAATGCAAACATATTTTAATTATGACATACCTAAAAAAGGAAAATCTCCAGTAGATTTTAATATCCAAATATTCAGGAAGTCTCGTCAAAGATATAATCTTAACGAAATTGTTAAAAAATATAAAAATCAAGTTTTATTCTTTCTTACTTCTTTAGAGTATGAAGACATTAGAGCTAATCCATATATAGTTGACTGGTATTTCGATTATTGGAATAAGATAGAAAAGCCTTCTAATAATACTATACTAATTAGTCTTCTTTCCTTGGAACATGAGGCTATTCCTATCGGCAAATTCCAAAAAAAAATTTATTCTTTGTTTAATAAAAGAAGTATCGAAGATCATGTTGCTGACATATTAAATCAAGCTTCAAATACTGAACAGAAGTTACCTGAATTAAATCATATCAAACTTAAAGACCTTTTTGATTGGTACGATGAACATGAAAAAGAAATTACTAATGTTTTTTCTTTTGATTGCAAAGCTTCATTTGAAAACAAAATCAAAACATGTTTATCCTCTGATAAAGGAATATATTTAAGTTATATTAGAAAAAAATTAGAACAATAAAATGGAAAACTTAATTTTACTTGATCGAGACAGAAAAAATCCCATTTCGCAAGAGAGTCAATCTCATATCCCTAACTCAAAATATTTTCATGGGGAAAGCGGAAAAGATTACGAAGTCTCTCCAGAACTAGAAAATGTTTTTAATGTAGCCTTGTTAACTGGCAAACCTTTATTACTAACAGGTGAGCCTGGTTGTGGTAAAACCAGTTTCGCTGACCGTGTCGCTTGGGAATTCGGTCTAGGCAATGTTTTAAAATTTGAAACAAAATCTACAAGCAAGGCTTCTGATTTGTTTTACTACTTTAATACGTTGGGGTATTTCCAACATATTCAAATTCTAAGCATCCTTGCCAAAGCAAAAGAAGCAAAAGAAGCAAAAGAAGCAAAAGAAGCAAAAGAAGCAAAAGA
>JAHDDQ010000058.1:0-1600 GCA_020629275.1 Tenacibaculum sp.
AAAGCTAGTGCTATTCCTGTGTTTCCGCTTGTGGCTTCTACTAAAGTGTCTCCTTTCTTTATGTTTTTTTTCTTTATAGCTTCAGAAATCATAAAGTAAGCAGCTCTGTCTTTTACACTACCACCTGGATTATGACCTTCTAACTTTAAAAATAAGCGAACATTCTTTTTATTTATAATGTTTGTAGCTTCTACTAATGGGGTATTTCCTACAAAATCTGTTATATTTTTTGTCTTCATTCTATATTCTTTTTAACTAATTATTTAGCATAAGATGCTCTTGTGATAATTTTATTTTCTGAATCGTATGTAACCACTGATCCATCTGGAATTGTATCTACAATACATACGTTAGCTCCAATAATACTATCTTTCCCTATTACTACATTGCCTCCTAATATTGTTGCATTTGCATAAATAGTTACATTGCTTCCTATGGTTGGGTGTCTTTTAATTGAGGCTAATTCTTTCTTAACTTGTAATCCTCCTAACGTTACTCCTTGATAAATTTTAACATTAGCATTAATAATAGTAGTTTCTCCAATCACTATTCCTGTTGCATGATCTATAAAAAAAGATGCTCCTATAGATGCTCCCGGATGAATGTCTGTTCCTGTTAAACTATGTGCATACTCGCTCATCATCCTTGGTATGACAGGAACTTTCATTTTATACAAAGCGTTACTTAATCGATACACTGCTATCGCATGAAAACCTGGATATGCTAAGTAAACTTCTTCCAAGCTTTTACAGGCAGGATCTGTTTTCTCAAAGGCTTGGGCATCTAAATCTAATTTTTTTCTAATTTCACAAAACGATTCTTGGTAGTTCTTCCAAGTGTTAGATGCCTTGGGTATAGATAGTCCTTTGCATATCTTGACAAATATTTGCTCTAAATGGTTGGCTTTCTCTTTACAAACATCATTAAATAGCGCATAAAATAATTGCTTTGTAAAAAGCGCTACATCATCTTTTAATGATAAATCGTAATGTGTAAATTTCATTTTTAGATTCCTTTAATAATTCAACTTTCTGGTGCTAATTCAATTTCTAAACCTTCTAATTCTGAAGTAATTTGAATTTGACATCCTAACCTGCTATTATCTTTTACATTAAATGCTTCAGATAACATTGCGTCTTCATCGTCAGTAATTTCTGGAAGTACATGATTTGATACTATATAACATTGGCAAGATGCACACATAGCTATTCCTCCGCAAATTCCTACAGTTCCTTCTGGCGCTAACTCATACGATCGAATAATTTCCATCATATTCATATTCATATCTGTCGGAGCAAGTACCTCATGAATTACACCTTTTCTGTCTTTTATTCTAATTGTAACATCATGTTCCATCGCTTATTCAATAGCTTTTACAACTGCTTTTGGCGCTTCTTTTTTAGTTCCATCAAACCCTTGTACACCTCCTACTGTTGTATATTTCATTACATATTTTTTATTTGGATGAATACGTTGATAAGCACTTTGACACATTAACGTTGCTTCGTGAAACCCACAAAGGATTAACTTTAACTTACCTGGATATGTATTTACATCTCCAATCGCATAAATTCCAGGAATGTTTGTTTGATAATCTAAA
>JAHDDQ010000058.1:1610-20538 GCA_020629275.1 Tenacibaculum sp.
TAAAGCATTGTTTACTTTAATTGCATTTTTTTCAATTTCTAATCCCCAATCTGCTATCGGACCTAATTTTGGTGATAATCCGAATAGCGGTATAAAATGATCCGTATCTATTATAAATGGTTCTTTGCCCTTTTGTTCTATTACAACTCCACTTACATGGTTATCTCCTAAAATTCCTTTTACCTCTGCAGGAGTAATTAAGTTGATTTTTCCTAATTTTTTTAATTCTTGCACTTTTTCAACTGAATCTAAAGCCCCTCTAAATTCATTTCTCCTATGGATTAAAGTTATAGACTTTGCTACATCGGATAGGAAGATTGACCAATCTAATGCTGAGTCTCCTCCACCAGCAATAACTACATCTTTATTTCTATATAGTTCTGGCTCTTTTATCATATATTCTACTCCATGGTCTTCAAACTTTTTTATGTTGTCTATCTTAGGTTTACGTGGTTCGAAACTTCCTAAACCACCAGCTATTGCTATTATTGGAGCATGGTGTTTCGTTCCTTTATTCGTTGTAACTATAAATGTTCCATCTTCTTGTTTTTCTACAGTTTCTGCGCGTTCTCCCAATGTAAACCCTGGTTCAAATTGTTTTATTTGTTCCATTAAATTCTTTGTAAGATCATCTGCTAAAATTTCTGGATATGCAGGGATATCATAAATTGGTTTTTTAGGATAAATTTCCGAACATTGACCTCCAGGCTGTGCCAAAGCATCTATCAAATGGCATCTTAACTTTAATAATCCTGCTTCAAAAACTGTAAATAATCCTGTTGGTCCGGCGCCTATTATTAGTATATCTGTTTGTATCATTTTTTTCTATTTAACTAAACTCTCTGTCAGTTTATTTAATCGTTCTACTTTTTCTCCGAAATTCCCTTTAATTGTCTTTCTATAACTATTTAAATTTTCTACCAATTGATTCACTTCCTCTGGTATTACTTCTTCAAAAAATTGTCGTAATCGTTTTGCTGTTGTTGGTGACTTTCCATTGGTTGAAATTGCAACTTTAACATTACCTTTAGTAACAATTCCTCCCATATAGAAATCACAAAACGGTGGATTATCCGCTAAATTCACCAATTTACTTTGTGCTCTACAATCGTAATAAATCTTAAGGTTTACTTCTTCTATATCCGTTGTTGCTATTACAAGATGCTTGTCTTCTAAATACTTTATATTGTAACTATCTCTTAGTATTAAAACATCAGCTTGTTGAGCAATTTTGAGCGTTCTTTCTCTAAAAAAAGGAGCCACTAGTGTAACTTTTGCATTTGGGCTGGACTTTAGTAAGAAGCTTAATTTTTCTTCTGCAACATAACCTCCTCCTACAATTAATACTTCTAGTTCTTTTACTTTTAAAAAAACTGGATACAAATTATTTCTTTCTTGTTTCATAGTTAAACGACTTCTTTTAAAACAATTTCTTGTTGAATTTGCAATAACTTTTCTCGATGCCTAACCACGCTTCCAAAAACTATGATTGCTGGGTTATCTAGCTTCTTCTCTTTTACTACACTTGCTATAGAATTTACCGTACCAATTCCTATTTGTTCATCTTTTGTTGTTCCGTTTTGGATTATAGCTACGGGCAAATCATTTTTTCTTTCTTTTTTGAATAATGAAACTATTTCATTAAGCTTACCCATTCCCATTAGGATAACTACTGTAGCATTTGATTTAGCTGCTAAGGCTATGTCATTTGATAACTGATGTTCTTTCGTTGTTCCCGTGATTACCCAGAAACTTTCTGAACTTCCTCTTTTAGTAAGTGGAATATTTTGATAAGCAGGAACTGCTAATGATGAGGAAATACCTGGTACAATGGCTACTTCTAATCCATTTTTAGCTGCATATTCCATTTCTTCTGCTCCTCGACCAAAGATGAATGGATCACCTCCTTTTAATCGAATTACATGTCCGTGCGAAAATGCTCTTGATACAATAAGTTCGTTAATTTGTTCTTGCTGATAACGATAGCAGCCTCTGCGTTTTCCTACAAAAATTAATTCTGTTTGTGAACTAACATATTCCAATAGCTTTGGATTTACCAAAGCATCGTACAATACTACATTTGCATTTTCTAACGCTTTTATTCCTTTTAGTGTTATTAATTCAACATCTCCAGGACCTGCTCCAACTACTGTTAATTTTGGCTGCCTTTTCATGACTATACTTTTAATTTTCTATTATATTTTTCCTATAAATATCTACTGCTTTATAAAATTTTTTTGCTGTATTTAAATACGCTTCTGAAAAAGCTTTTGTAGGTTCATTTTTATTAATTTGGTACACTAAATTTGATAAAGAGTTTGGTAATTTAACTTTATTCGTAGCTATAAAAACTTCGTCAAAATTTTTCACAATACCAGCTTGCGTATTTGTCTTGACTCCTTCTGATGTAAGTAGCGCTTTAGCTGTATTTATAATTGCTGTATAAGAATGGTAAATACTGTCTGACCATTGTCTTTTCAAAAATGCTTGTTCCGCATTTTCTAGTTTTTCTTCACTCTCAAAAAGCAATGTTGTTATTAAATCTATAACGACACCTGCACATTCTCCTACGCCTATAGCTTTAACATAATTCTTATCGTGTCCCCAATCAATAAACTCATCTTCTCTTAAATTCGATGTATCGGATAGTTCTTTTAAAAGATCGTAGAAATATGTTTTTCCTTTTCTATCGTAATAGCTTAGAAAGTTTTCTTTTAGCTCCTTCTCTGATTCAAAATCATTTAATAGGATTCTTAGTGCTTGCGGACCTCTTTTACTTGGTATTTTAATTAATTTATCTGAGAAACGTCCTTTTCCATTTCCTAAAATTCCTCCTCCAATTAATACTTGTAATGCTGGTGCTAACAAGTTGCCTACCTTTATGGACATTCCTTGAAAACCAATATGTGCTATATTATGTTGCCCACACGCATTCATACATCCACTTATTTTTATTGTAATTTCTTTACTTTTTATGTATTCTGAGTATTCCGTTTTGAATACACGTTCTAATTCCTTTGTTATCCCTGTACTGCTTGTTATTCCTAAATTACAGGTGTCTGTTCCTGGGCATGCTGTAATATCTGTTGAACTATTATACCCTGCTTCAGCAAAACCTAATTTTTGTAATTCATTATAGAAGAAAGGTAAATACGCCTCTCTTACGTGACGGATTAATATATTTTGACGTAACGTAAAACGTAATTCATTTGCTGCATATTTTTTAATTAGATCAGCTAACAAACGTGCTTTATCTGTATAAAAATCTCCTAAATGGACCTTAATTCCTATCGCATATAAACCTTCTTGTTTTTGTTGCACAACATTTGTTTCTTTCCATTGATTGTATGCTTCTTCATCTGAAATAATAGCATTAGGAACTTCTTCTGAACTAAAATTTATCGGTTTTTCAAATTCACTTAAACTAATTCTATAAGATTTATATGCCAACGCTGTTCGCTCTTCATCTACAAGTGTTAAAAATTGATCTAATCCTATATCTTTTAATAGAAATTTCATTCTGGCTTTTGCTCTTTTTGAGCGTTCTCCATAACGATCAAATACTCTTAAAACACCTTCAATTGTAGGGATTAATAAATTTTCTTCTAAAAACTCATACATAGTATCCGCATGACGTGGTTGTGAACCTAATCCTCCAGCTAGCATTACCTTAAATCCTCTAATCTTCTTGTTTTCTATTATCTTCGTTTTTGCTATAAAACCAAGATCATGCATAAAACTTATCGCTGTATCTTGTGCTGTAGCAGAAAAAGAAATCTTAAACTTTCTCCCCATTTCCTGACAAATTGGATTTCTTAAAAAGAATTGAAATACTTCGTGTGCATAAGGTGTTACATCAAAAGGTTCTTCAGGATTTATACCTGCCGTTTCTGAAGCTGTTACATTACGAACTGCATTACCGCAAGCTTCACGTAAGGTTATATCGTCTTTTTCTAACTGAGCCCATAATTCTGGTGTTCTGTCTAAACTCACATAATGAATTTGAATATCTTGGCGTGTGGTTATGTGTAAACGACCGCGTGAATATTCATCGGAAACATCTGCTATTCTGTGTAATTGTTCACTTGTAACTTTTCCGTAAGGGAGTTTTATACGAATCATTTGTACTCCTAATTGACGTTGACCATAAACTCCTCTAGCTAAACGTAAACTCCTAAAGCGTTCGTCATCTAACTTTCCTTCTTTAAATAGTTGTATTTTTCGTTCTAATTCTAAGATATCTTTCTCTACAAGTGGATTTTCTATTTCTGATCTAAAACTTTGCATCGTATTTTGGTTATTTAGCTTACAAAAGCATTTATAATTTAATTATGTAAGAATTCTTGTTTTATCAATAATTCTTTTTCAGTTTCTACATTTTCATCATCTGGCACACAACAATCTACAGGACAAACTGCTGCACATTGTGGTTCTTCATGAAAACCTTTGCACTCCGTACATTTATCAGGAACTATAAAATAGTACTCATCTGAAATTGGTTCTTGTACTTTATCTGCATTAATTGGATTTCCTTGTAATGAAGTTATAACTCCTTGTAATGAGGTACCTTCATTATATTTCCACTCTACTGCTCCTTCATAAATTGCAGTGTTCGGACACTCAGGTTCACAAGCTCCACAATTAATGCATTCGTCTGTTATAATAATTGCCATTAGTTCTTTTGTTTATTTTATAAACCCAACTCCTGCGGTGTTATTAGTTTTGGTATTAATTAATATGAAAGTTCCATTTGCTTTGTTTTCTTTAAAGCTATCTACAAATAGCGATTTGCTAGTTTTTAATGAAATTTCACCGATCTCGTTTAATGATAATTGTTCTGGTTCGTCTTGTTTTCCTGAAAAATCTGTGTGAATTAATGAACGTAAACCTGTTATCTTAACTTGTGCCTCGTTTACACCGTGCTTTATGTAATACTTATCTGCCAGTTTCAGTGGTGTTTTGTCCATCCAACAAATGGTTGCATCTAATTCTTTAACTATTTTCGGTTCTTCTCCTTGTTTTACCAACATATCACCTCTGCTAATATTTACATCATCTTTAAGAGTAATATTTACTGAACTTCCTTTTTTTCCTACTTGATATTTTTTATCAAAAAAGTGAATCTTTTTTATTGTTGAATTGGTTCCTGACGGTAAAACAGTTACTTTATCACCAACAGCTAAATCTCCTCCGTATAGTTTACCAGCATATCCTCTGAAATCATGATAGTTTTCTGTTTTTGGTCTAATCACCGTTTGTATTGGGAAACGAGTTTGAGAATAATCTTGAGTATTATTAAGATGTAAACCTTCTAAATATTCTAATAGACTTTTGCCAGTATACCAAGGAATCTTAGTAGACTTTTCTACTACATTATCTCCATGTAATGCAGAAATTGGGACAAACTTTATGTTCTGGTTTTGATACCCACTTTTATCTGCTATAAATTTGATTTCTCCTTTTATCTGGTTAAATTTCTCTTCAGAATACTCCACTAAATCCATTTTATTAACAGCAATAATTATGTCTTTTACTCGTAATAAATTATTGATAAAGAAATGACGATAGGTTTGCTCTACTACTCCGTTTCTAGCGTCTATCAGCACAATTGATGCTTGGGAATTAGAAGCTCCTGTAACCATATTTCTGGTGTATTCTACATGACCAGGAGTATCGGCAATAATGAAACTTGTGTTAGGTGTAGAAAAGTAAATATGAGCTACATCTATTGTTATTCCTTGTTCACGCTCCGCGATTAACCCGTCTGTAGCCAATGAAAAATCTAAGTAATCAAAACCTCTTTGTTTACTTTTTTCTCTTATTGCTTGTAATTTATCTTCAGTTAAAGACTTTGTGTCGTATAAAATACGTCCTATTAAAGTACTTTTTCCGTCGTCTACACTTCCTGCGGTTGCTATTTTTAATACCTTCATTTTATGCTTTATTTTTATTTAGAAGTATCCTTGTTGTTTGCGTTTTTCCATAGCTGCTTCTGAACGTTTATCATCTATTCTTGCTCCTCGCTCAGAAATTGTTGATGTTCTTATTTCTTTAACAACAGTTTCAATATTTTCAGCTTTCGACAATACAGCTGCGGTGCAACTCATATCGCCCACTGTTCTAAATCGTACGATTCTTTCTTTTACTTCTTCATCTTTTTCTCTAAAAACTATATCATCATTTGCAGACCATATTAAACCATCTCTTATAAAGGTTTCTCGTTTATGTGCGAAATAAATAGACGGTATTTCTATTTTTTCTTTTTGGATGTACGACCAAACATCTAGTTCGGTCCAATTTGAGATAGGAAAAACACGAACATTCTGCCCCAACGCTATTCTTCCATTTAACATATCAAATAATTCTGGCCGTTGATTTTTTTCATCCCACTGACCAAAATCATCTCTCACTGAGAAAATTCTTTCTTTTGCTCTTGCCTTTTCCTCATCTCTTCTTGCCCCTCCTACACATGCATCGAAACCAAATTCTTCAATAGCGTCTAATAGTGTGGCTGTTTGAAGTCCGTTACGACTAGCGTATTTTCCAATCTCTTCTTTTACCTTTCCTGAATTTATAGTGTCTTGAACATTTCGCACGATCAATTCAACACCCAACTCTTCAGCTAAGCGGTCTCTAAATTTGATAGTTTCTGGAAAATTATGCCCAGTATCAATATGTAATAGTGGAAAAGGTATTTTCGCTGGGTAAAATGCTTTTTGAGCTAACCTAACTAAGGTTATACTGTCTTTTCCTCCTGAAAATAATAATACTGGCTTTTCAAATTGAGCAACCACTTCTCTAAAAATATATATGGACTCACTTTCTAGAGCTCCTACCTTTATATAACTTGTATTCATAACTTGATATTTTAACTATGTAAACCACATTCTCTATTACTTTCTACTTTTGTTGGATCGAAATACTCAAACTCATTTGGTAAATTGTGTTCTTCTAAATAACTGTCTAGTTTAACATCTGACCAATTATAAAAAGGACTAATCTTTAAAATCCCGTCTTTACTTTTTGAGACAATATCTATACTATCTCTAAAAGCGGTTTGTCCTTTTCTAAGGTTTGTAAACCATACATCTGGCTGATGTTCTTTCATAGCTCTTTTAAAAGGTTCTAGTTTAACTTGCTCAGTAAATAGTGAATGGTTTAAATCATCTATTGTTGGTATTCCTAGTATACAATTTCTGTACGCTGTAGTTTGCTTG
The DNA here is from genome assembly GCA_020629275.1 of Tenacibaculum sp. Lineage (GTDB taxonomy): Bacteria > Bacteroidota > Bacteroidia > Flavobacteriales > Flavobacteriaceae > Polaribacter. Next base: position 8,828 of record JAHDDQ010000058.1, read on the forward strand.
GGTACGTATAGATGAATATTTAATTCCAAACTGTTAATCAATTTTTCAGCATGTGCATAAGTTTTAGGAGTATTGTACCCTGTATCACACCAAATCACTTTAATGTTATTATCCAATTGCTTTACTACATGTAAAATTGAAGCTTCATAAGGCCTGAAATTTGTAGTTATTACTGGCTTTTCTGCTATTGACAAGGCCCAAGAAACAATCTCTTCTGGTGTTTTGCTCTCTAGTTGTTTATTTATTTTTTCTAAATCCATTATTTCTATATTAGTTTTTTACCCCACTTAATAGTGTTCCAAATTCTCTCATGAAAAAAATACAAGACCATCTTTGTAACTAATTCAATGGCTCCTATTGAAAAAGCTGTTTTAATTTCTCCTGTTAATAACCAAGAAATAAGAACGGTATCTATTGTACCAACAACTCGCCAACTAATTGATTTTGCAATACTTCTTACTGTTTTTTCTGAACGTTCTTTAACGTTATACTCTATTTTATTCTTGACTATTTGTTTTACAATCATTTTAAAACATATTTACCCTATCGGAATAATAGGATTATAAATAAAAAATTAATTTCCTGATTATTTACAATCAGAAACTAACTAGGTATTATAGTGTTTTATATGTGTTTATTTACACAAGGTTTTCCAATGTTGTATTTCGTAATACTTCCAGTGTATTGTCTCTAACTTTTATCATTAATTTGTGTATAGAGCAAGCATCCTCGTCTGGACAGTCGTCACACTTTTCATAAAAGTTTAAACTAACACATGGTACCATTGCTATAGGGCCTTCAAGGGTTCTAATGACTTCTGTCATTTTTATATTATTTGCTTCTTTCAGCAAGTAATAACCGCCACCTTTTCCTTTTTTAGCACCAAGGAATCCTGCTTTGCGTAAGGTAAGTAAGATACTTTCTAAAAATTTATGAGAAATATTCTCTTGTTCTGAAATCGTAGCTATTTGTACTTTTACTCCTTTCTCTTGCTTAGCAATAAAAGTTAGTGCCTTAATTCCGTATTTAGTTTTTTTAGAAAGCATATCACAAAAATACACTTTTATTTACTCCTTAATTATTCAATGCTTGATTTAAATCGTTAATAATATCTTCTACATTTTCTAATCCTATGGAGCAGCGAACCAAACCGTCAGTTATTCCTACTTCTAACCTATCTTCTACACTTAATTTACCATGAGTTGTAGAAGCAGGATGTGTTACTATTGTTCTTGTATCTCCTAGATTGGCCGATAACGAACACATTTTTATTTCGTTTAAAAAATTACGCCCAGCTGTTAAACCATTTTTTATTTCAAAGGCAACAACATTACCTCCTAAACGCATTTGTTTTTTTGCTATTTCATATTGTGGATGTGATTTTAAAAATGGATATTTCACTGTGTTCACTTTAGGATGTTTCTCTAGAAATTGTGCAACTTTCAATGCGTTTTCACAATGCTTTTCAACTCTTACTGATAAGGTTTCTAAACTTTTGGACAATATCCAAGCATTAAATGGAGACATTGCTGGCCCTGTATTTCTTGAAAATAAATAAATCTCTCGAATTAAATTTGATTTCCCTACAGTAATTCCTCCTAAAACTCTCCCTTGCCCGTCAATTAATTTTGTTGCTGAATGAATTACTAAATCTGCTCCGTATTTAATTGGATTTTGCAGGTATGGTGTTGCAAAACAATTATCTATAACTAATAGTAGATTGTGTTTTTTTGCTATGATACCCAAAGCTTCTAAATCTAGAATGTCGACAGCAGGGTTAGTTGGTGTTTCTGCATATAAAATTTTACTGTTCGGCTGAATTAAACTTTCAATTTTTTCAAGTTCTGTTATCTTGAAATAGCTTGTCTTAATATTCCACTTAGGCAAAAACTTAGTAAACAAACTGTGAGTAGATCCAAATACTGATCGACATGAAACAATATGATCTCCTGAATTTAATAAAGCTGCAAATGTGGAAAATACTGCTGACATTCCAGTAGCAAAAGCATAACCAGATTCTGCACCTTCCATTGCTACTATTTTATCTACAAATTCTGTTGTATTTGGATTTGAAAATCTACTATATAAATTTCTCTCCTTCTCTTCTGCAAAAGAAGCTCTCATTTCTTCTGCATCTTCAAAGACAAAACTAGATGTTAAATACAATGGTGTAGAATGTTCTAAAAACTGAGAACGTTCTGTTTGCTTTCTTACCGCAAGTGTTTCAAAATTTTGATTCATCTTTTTCTATTAATTGTTGTCTTTTACTAATCGAAGAATATCTCCAAATACTCCTCTAGCAGTTACTTGTGCTCCTGCTCCTGCTCCTTGAATTACGATGGGCTGCTCTCCATAAGATTCTGTATAAATTTCAAAAATGGCATCAGAACCTTTTAAACTTCCTAAAGGTGAATTACTTGGTACTGAAACCAGTTTGACATCTAGATTTCCTTTTCTTTGAAATAAGTCTCCATGTAAATCGCCTATGTATCTTAACACATGGTCGTCTTCTTGTGATTCCTTCTGCTTTTGGAAAATAACATTCAATACCTCTAAATCTTCCAAGAAATCTTTTGCTTCTGTACTTCTGTACGCTTTAGGTATTAAATTCTCAATTTGTATGTCTTCAAACTCATTCTCAAGATCTAACTCTCTTGCTAGAATCAATAACTTACGTGCTACATCATTCCCGCTTAGATCTTCTCGCGGATCTGGCTCTGTAAACCCATTATCTATTGCTTCTTGTAAAACTTTTGAAAATGTAACTTCTTCAGAAGAAAACTTGTTGAACAGATAACTTAACGACCCTGAAAAAACTCCTCTTATTCTTGTGATATTTTCACCAGAATCATGTAACAATTTTAACGTATCTATTAATGGTAAACCTGCTCCAACGTTAGTTTCATACAGATATTTTTTCTTATTCTTCTTTAGTGTTCTCCTTAAATCTTCATAAAAATTATATGATACAGTATTTGCTATTTTATTCGAAGAAACCAAATCAAAACCCGCTTCTATTAATGGCTTGTAGTTTTGTATGAAATCTTTACTTGCTGTATTATCAACTGCAATTAAATTTTCAAGATGATGTTCTTTTGCAAAAGTGATTACATCTTCTACTAGAGAATTACTATCCTCACTATGTTCTAAATCATCCTTCCAAGTTCCTGTTACTCCATTTTTAGCAAACAGCGCTCTTTTTGAATTTATTATTGCAAATACATTTAGTTGAATCTTACGCTTTTCTAAAATCGCTTTTGTATTTTCAAGGATTTGATCAATTAACGCACCTCCAACTAATCCTTTACCGAAAACTGCGATGTTAATTTTTTTGGCAACATCAAAGATTTGTCCGTGAATAACATTAATTGCTTTGTGTAAATCTTTCTTTTTTACTACTAGACTTACATTTTTACCTGAAATTGCATTATTAAAGAGTAATGGAACTATCTGATTTTTAATTAAGGCGTTGTACGAATGATGAAATTCACTCAAATCTTGTCCAATTATTGATATTACAGCTACATCATCTATAATTGTTATTTCATGTACATCTCTATTTAATAAGTCCGCTTCAAATTCTAATTCCAATGCCTTTACCGCTAACTCAGCCTTGTTTTTATTAACCACTAAACCTATTCCTCTTTCCGAAGAACCTTGAGATATTATACTTACACTAATTCCGTGATTACTTAGAGCCTTAAATATCCGAGCATCTATACCTGCTTTCCCTAACAAACCTCTTCCTTCAAAATGTAATAAGGAGACGTTTTCTAAAACTGATAGTGATTTAATTCCTTTAGAAGTAGATTTGGCTGTTATTAAAGTTCCCTTATCTTTTGGATTAAAAGTGTTTAATATGCGTAAGTTAATATTCTTTTCAAGTAATGGAATTATTGTTTTGGCATGCAGAATGTTTGCCCCAAAATTTGCTAATTCATTTGCTTCTGAAAATGATAGTTCTTCTATTTTTCTAGCATCAGGAACCAAATCTGGATTAGCCGTAAAAATTCCATTGACATGTGTGAAGTTTTGTAACTCTTCTGCATCTAAATAATTTGCTAATAATGAAGCTGTATAATTACTTCCATTTCTACCTAAAGTAGTTGTCTCATTTTTGATATTAGAAGCTATAAAACCTGTTACTACATTAACAGTGGTTCCATTGTACTTTTTAAAGTGTTCTTTTACATTCTCTTTTGAAACTTCTAATACTGATTGTGTGTTACCTAACGAATTGTCTGTTTTTAATAGCGTTCTTGCATCAATGGCATTTGCTTGAATTCCTTTTTGATGTAGTAATTCTGTTACCGTTTTAATAGCAAGTAATTCTCCTTGTGCTAATACTTCGTCTTTAATTTTACGACTATAATCTCCTAATAGATGTACGCCTTCAAAAAGGTTCTCTAAATGATTAAATTCGGCTGTGAAATCAACTAAAGGTGTTATTTTAGTTTGTTCATACTTAAAGTTTTCTAATTGTTCTTTATAGGCTTCTTGCTTAGAGGCTTTTTCCAAAATATCTTCCAACTCATTGGTGGCATTACCTCTTGCAGAAACTACAATTGCTATATGCTCGCCATCGTTTATCTTTTCTTCTACGATAGCAGTTACGTTTTGTATTCCTTCATTTGATAATGACTTTCCACCAAACTTTAAAATTTTCATTCTTTCCTTTTTAGCTTTAGTATTGAAAATAGGTTCAATAATTTTACTCAACTGTTTGTATTCTATCAGAAAAGCATCATGTCCATGAATAGATTTAATTTCATTGTAGGTAACGTTGGCGTGTTTTGAAGCTAAAATCTTGTATGTTTCTCTATTCTCTTCAGCAGTAAAAAACATATCAGAATCGATTCCTATGATATGAATAGCAGCTTCAATTCTATCAAATGAAAAATCGCCTTTCCCGCGGGTAATATCTATAGTCTTTAATAATTGATTCATCAATTTATATGACGACAATTGATATCTTTTTTGCAACTTTTCGCCATGATGTAATAACCAACTCTCCACATTAAAAACTTTTAAATCTTCATTTCTAGATCGTTGAAATCGCTCTCTAAAAGATTTTGGTGTTCTGTAGCATAACATCGCATGCATTCTTGCGTCGTTTACTGGATTTGATGAATTTAATAATAATTGTTCCTGAATTTTACAGTTTGCTATTAACCAATCAGTAGATTTCCAATCACTAGCTATAGGTATGACATGTTTTGCTATTTTTGGATTAATAGTAATCATTTCCCAAGCAATACCTCCACCTAATGATCCACCAACAATTGCAAAAAGCTCTTGAATTTTTAATTTTTCTAATCCCAATAAAAATAAATTAGCAACATCTCGTGCTACAAAACTTTTATAATCTTCAATTACAAAACCGTCGTACCCGTTACCAGGAATATTGAAGCTTAAAACCGTAAATTCCTTTGTATTTATTACTTTATCTGAACCTATTAAATCTTTCCACCAGCCTTCGTTTCCGGCAACATCACTATTTCCTGTTAGCGCATGATTAACCACGACAATTGGTGCTTCGTGTAAAGGCTTACCAAAAAGTTGATACGATAATGGTATGGTTATTATCTTCCCTTTCTCGGTAGTGAAGTTAGATATAGTAACGCTTGTAATTGCTTCCATTTGATACTATTAATGCACTTTATTGTGCTTGTAAAACTGATGCTTTTACAACTTTGAAAGCATTTTCTAAATCTGTTTTTAAATCATCGATATTCTCTAATCCTACAGATAATCGAATTAAATCTTGAGTAACTCCAGCAGCTTCTTGTTCTTGCTCATTTAACTGCTGGTGCGTAGTACTTGCTGGGTGTATAATAAGTGATTTTGTATCTCCTATATTTGCTAACAGTGAAAATAAATTCGTATTGTCTGCTATAGCTTTAGCTGCTTCAAAACCTCCTTTCGCTCCAAATGTTAGGATTCCACTTTGTCCTTTTTGCAAATATTTATCTGCTAATTCTTTATACGCACTACTCTCTAAACCAGGGTAGTTAACCCAAGCTACTTCTTCTTGCTCCTCTAACCATTTTGCAAGTATTAAAGCGTTTTCACTATGCCTTTTTATTCTAATAGGTAATGTTTCTAATCCTTGAATGATCTGAAAAGCATTGGTTGGACTTAACGCTCCTCCAAAATCCCTTAATCCTTCTAAAATTAATTTAAAAGTAAAAGACGCTGCTCCTAAAGTTTCATAATATTTCAATCCGTGGTAACCTGCAGAAGGTTCCGTAAATTCTGGAAACTTCCCATTATCCCAATTAAAATTTCCTGAATCTATAATTACTCCGCCTAAAGAATTTCCTTGTCCACCAATGTATTTTGTTAACGAGTGAATAACTATATCTGCTCCATGTTTTATCGGATTTAATAACGCTGGTGTTGCAACAGTGTTATCTACGATAAATGGTACTTTAGCATTTTTTGCTTGTGAAGAGATGGCATCAAGATCTAAAACATCTAACTTAGGATTCCCTAAAGATTCAACGAAAAACGCTCTAGTATTTTCTTGTACTGCTTTTTTAAAGTTTTCAGGCTCTGAAGCATCAACAAAAGTTGTAGTTATTCCCAGTCTAGGTAACGTAACATTTAATAAATTATAGGTTCCTCCGTACAAGCTACTTGAGGCTACAATATGGTCTCCTGCTTTTAGTAATGTTAATAATCCTGTAGAGATTGCCGCTGTACCTGAAGCAAATACTACTGCTCCAACTCCACCTTCTAAAGCTGCCAAACGCTGTTGTAATACATCGTTTGTTGGGTTATTTAATCGGGTATATATAAATCCTAATTCTTTTAGCGAAAATAAATTTGCCGCATGATCAGAATTATTAAATACATATGATGTTGTTTGATAAATTGGAACTGCTCTTGTTCCTCCTGTTTGTTGCACATCATGTCCTGCATGAAGTGCACTTGTTTCAAATTTTTGATCGCTCATTTTTCTTGTTTTTTGAGTTAATTAATAATTAAAACAAAGGCTAAAACACATCTTTTAAGATGATGCTTATAGAAAAATGTTATTAAGAATTTAAAATAGTTTCTGAGTAATTTTTATAGTAAGAAACTACGTTTAAGTTATCTATCCAATCAGTAAAATTAATACTTTGGTAGAATTTAGCACCTTCTTTGTATAGAACAAAGGGTTGCTAAGGTTTCATAGGGTCTATCCCTCCACCTTTCTTGATAACATTGTCAATAAGTGTTTGAACTTTGTGCATGCAAATATTCAATAAGAAATATGTAATATCCAAATTTTTTTGAACTTTTTTTTATTTTCTTTTAAACCTTTTACTTTTTACAAGGTCTTAGTAGTGTAAATATTTTAAATATAGAGTATGAAAAAAATAGCATTATTATTGGTACTGTGTTTAACAATATCGGTTTCGGCACAAAGAAGAAAAAAAGGTCAAAAATTATCGATTGAACAAAAAACAGAACTGGCTGTAAAACGCATGGCTGTTCATTTGGATTTAACTGAACGTCAGCAAAATAGAATCAGACCTATGCTTTCTGAAAAAATCATAAAACGACAAGAATTCAGAAAAAATAGAAAGAAAAATAAAACGCGTATTTCTGACGAAAAACGTTACGAATTGAAAATGAAAAAATTAGATAATAGACTTGCTTTTAATAGTGAGATGAAACGAATATTATCTAATGATCAATATGAAAAATTCAGAAAGTTAAAGAGAAAAATGAAAAAAAGAAGAAAAAAACGCGTTCACGATAGGATATAGTTTTTATAGTTAGATGATTGGTTAGTTTAATCTCGGTTCTTTGATAGTGAACCGAGGTTTTTTATTAATAATTATCTAATATTAATTGGCAGGCCTATTCCTATTCCAAATCTTAAATCTTTGTCTTCTCCATTTGGCTCTAAATTCAAGTTTGTTCTGTCGATAAAGGTTTGAATGGTGACTATTGGTTCAGACTTGTTTTTTCCTGTTAAATTAAATAATATGCCCATTCGCATAGGATATAACTCTACATCTTTTAGGATACTTTCCCTGTTAAATTTTATATTTTGATATCCTATTTTTCCAAATACACCTACTGACTTAAAAGGATAATAATACGTTTCTAAATTAAATGCACTCCCAAAACCATATTCATAAGTATTGTTTCCTATAAAAGCTTTATCTGAATTTCCAAATGTTATTGGTGATCCGTTTGCATCATTACCTAGAGGAGTTGTAATATCTAAAGTACTCGTTCTAAAGTTTGAAATATTAGAAGCTCTATTTAATGTTGTTGAAATTCTAGAGAAAAAACGATGTGCTGCTAATTTACTTCTTGAACCTTTACCTTTTTCATAACTATAATTAAGTGATAAAGTTACTCCGTATATATTTCCTCTTTCCTTTGAAAACATTTTTGAAAAAGCTTTGGTAGGATCGTACTGAAAACGCTTAAAACTCTCCCTTTGATAAAAAGGACTTGCCCCTAGAAAGAACATATGATTACTTTTCCATTCAGAAGCAGCACTGGCTAATTCTATTTCGTTAATATCATCCTCTAAGGTCGTTAAGATATAATTTTTTGTTGTAGTGTAATCGTTGAGGATTTTACCTAAGTCTTTATTCGTAACTCGTATTTTATTGTAATCAGTGCCACCTAGAGATTTTATTATTTGTACACCGTCGCCTTGGGTAATTTGTATGAGTTCTTCTAAATTAATAGACATGTCTTTATCTAAATCGTACTCTCCTTGCCTATACTTAAACTCAACATTTTTAAGTTGTTCATAACCTAGTTTTTGTCTTTTATTGATATAAATCCCAGATAGTCTTAAAATTTCTTCGGTAATCCTATTTCTATCCTGATCAATTACGCCTATATTTTCTATAAGTAAACCGTCTAGACGTTCAAAATCTGATTGTGCTTTTGCTATTAGTGATAATATTCGAAGTTTTGTATTTACTTTTGTGAAGATTTTTTCTGAACGATACGTAGACCAACTTCGTAATGCTTTGTAATAATTTAATGTTACTTTTCCTTGTTCACTACCGTTTTCAGTATCAAAGAAATATACACCATTACTAGCTGCTAAATCTGCTTCCATAGTAAGTATACCGTCTTTTCCAGAGTACAGTAATCCATTGATTTTTATGTTACTCCTTTTTTCGTTAAGTGTAGCACTTAAACCTTGTTGAGGTGAATTTTCGCCTAGGAGTAAGTAATTAAAATCTATAGCTATTTTTTTACTAAAAGCCTCATTACTAACTAAATTAGACTTTTTTTCGAGTGTAATTTGCGACACTGATACTGCTAAGCACGCAAAAAAGGTTATAATTATAGTTACTGCTCTCATAATGAAATATTTTATATAAAAATAAAAATGAAAACAACTTGAAATCATACCTACAAATAGGTATTAAATACCTTTAAAATTAATTTAAACCTGTTATTAATCTTCTTTAAACCAACTAGCGTACTTTACGTAATTATTAGCAATTCTGTTTATTTCACCTTCAGTTAGTTCTGGGGAAATATCCTTCACTTTTTTTGCTGGTACACCTGCATAAATACTACCACTTTTTATGTGTGTGTTCTTTGTAACAACAGCTCCTGCTGCTATTATCGTATTACTCTCTACGATACAATCGTCCATAATAATACTTCCCATACCTACCAAAACATTATCATGTATAGTACAACCATGAACTATTGCGTTATGACCTATAGATACATTATTTCCTATTGTTGTAGGTGATTTTTGATAAGTTGCATGTATAACTGCTCCGTCTTGAATATTTACTTTATTACCTACCTTAATGTAGTGTACATCTCCTCTGATTACTGCATTAAACCAAATACTACATTCTTTACCAAATATTACATCTCCTACGATAGTAGCATTTTCTGCGACATAACAATCTTCTGGAATTTGTGGTGATTTTCCGTTTACTGATTTTATAACTGGCATAATTGGTTATTTAAAGTGAGCTAGCAAATTTGCTTTTTTTGAAGCAGATACTAAAATTTCTTTTCCGTTATTTAATTCCACACTTCCTCCTTTTCCTTTTTTGTACTTCACTACTGCATTTATATTTACTAAATACGATTTATGAATCCTGGCGAAACCATATACTTTTAAAATTTCTTCAAAGTACTTTAAGGTCTTACTCACGATTTTTTTTGAATTCTCAAAATGAATTTCTGTGTAATTATCATCTGCTTTACAAAAAACTATATCTTCAACATTTGCTACTTCAAAACCGTCTTGAACTGGAATCGTAATTTTACCTTTTATTATAGTTGTTTTTGGAGCTAATACCTGATCCTGAAGTTCGCTTTCTTTCTTTTTTATTTCTGTTACTAAGTTTACAGATTTAATTAACTCATCTATTGATATTGGCTTTAAAAGATAATAGGTAGCTTGGTTATTTAACGCTTCAATAGCATAATGATCGTAAGCTGTTACGAAAATAGTTTCAAAACTTTTGTCTTCTACTCTTTCTAATAAATCAAACGCATTTCCAAATGGCATTTCAACATCTAAGAATACCAAATCTAATTCATGTTTTTGTATGAGTTGATATGCTTCTTCTATATTACTTGCTTCTGCTAGTATCGTGATATTAGGACAATATTTTGTTATATAATTTCTTAAAATCTCTCTACTTATTTGCTCGTCTTCAACGAGTATTGTTTTTAACATATTCATAGTTTATTTTTTTAATGTTAATGTAACTTTTGTTCCAGTTCCATCTGCAAAAGCGTCTGTTATATCTACTGCAATTTTATCTTGATACATGTCATTAAGAATCGCAATTCTATTCTTTATTGTACTCATTCCTTTCGATTTCTGTTTCAGCTGATTTTTTGTTTTCATTTCCATTGATCTCTTTCTTCCTATACCATTATCTTGAACTGTTATGGTTATTGAATTTTCATCTTTTCTAGCAATGCTGATATTCAAAATCCCTTTCTCTTTTTTATACCTAAGTCCGTGCCAAATGGCATTTTCGATATAAGGCTGTAATAGCATTGGAGGAATTGCATAAGATTCCAAATCGATGTTTTTATCCACATGTATCGTATAATCAAATTTATCTTTAAAACGATTGTGTTCGAGCTTTACGTACAATCCCAATAGCTCTATTTCCTTTTGAAAAGGAATAAAATCCTCTTCCGAATTTTCCAATACAGAACGCATTAATGCTGAGAATTCAGATAAATATCTATTTGCATTCCGTTCATCATTTACAGCTATAAAACTGTTTACAGAATTTAATGCATTGAATATGAAATGCGGATTCATTTGTGATCGCATAGATTTTAAGGCTAGCAGATTATTAGCTAGTTTCTGTTTTTGGTTAGCTCTTAAAGAATAATAAGTTAGCAACGACATTAATACCAGTCCTAGTAACAGCGAATAAATAATTAATTGCTGACGCTTACTACGTTCAACAGTAAGCTCTTTGTCTTTATAAGCTATACTAATTTTACTTTCTGAAATTTGCCTATCTTTTTCTAAAATTGCGATTCTACTTTGACTATCTGCTATTTTTTTAGTTAATCTTTTTATTTGATAAATCTCTTGTTCTTTACGTATGTAGGACGAATCTACAATCTCAACGTAGTCTCTATATGTTCTTAATGCCTTTATATAACTTCCTACAGTTGCATATACTTCTGATAATTTTCGAGTAGCATACTTTTTTACTTCTAAGTCTTCCTTTTTTCAT
>JAHDDQ010000059.1:0-1125 GCA_020629275.1 Tenacibaculum sp.
GTAAAATACATTACGCATATTTTTACTAAAGATATTGTAATTAGTAAGTTTTGCTACATGTTTGCCTAGCACTTTGTTTTTCAAAAGTTTTTGAATTAAACGAAGTTTAGAAAGTTCAATATGCATACTACCGTTGCATAAGATAAGTCTATCAATTTCAAGATGTATCATTTTCTTATTGTGACGTGCAATTATTTCGGTAGCAACGCTAGTTCCATAATCATGTGCTAATAAGGTGATTGATTTTAAACCTAATTGTTTCCATAATTCTAAAGCTACATCAGCTTGTTCAATTAACGAATAGGAATAGTTCAAAGGTTTGTCAGAAAAACCATAGCCAAGATGATCGTGTATAATTACTCTGTAGTGTTTGCTTAATTCAGGTAAAACTTTAAAATAATCATAAGAAGAAGTGGGATACCCGTGTAGTATAACTAAGTTTTCTTTCGGATTTCCTTCATCAATAACAAAGATATTTCGACCAAAAACAGTGAACATTTTACCTTTATTCTTCCAGTTATTTACAGTCATATTGTTTACGAATTATTTACACAATGTAGGCAATTTTATGTAGTTTTGAAATTATATGATAGACAACAATCTTTTCGGTATTTTAATCATAATGTTGCTATTTTCCTCGTGTATTAATGGGGGGAAACATAAAAAGAACAAAGAAATACTTAATATAGATACATTAGTGGTAGATTCAATTACAGAAAAGAAAGTTCAAAAAAATAAAAAAATCCATTTCTTAGATTTTCCTAATGCAGAAACTAAGACAGCGATTATCAATACCACATCAAATTCAAACTTAGCTATATTTAATTAGAGAAAAGTTTGTTATTAAATCGTCTTCAATTCCACAAAAATATAATTATGGCAATTGCGACACTAATATTAAGTTAGAGATACGAGGAGCTGGTATTAGTAAATATTATATAAAAAGGATAGAAGCCAAGCCCAAGAACTATTATCCAGATTTTGTATTGTTAGTTTATCAGTTTAAAAATGAAACTCAAGCAAAGCTAGAATACTCTAAGATTGAAGAAGCATTATATTCTAGTGGTTTTTGTAACGGAAAAGAAGCCAGTAAATTAATTTTAAAAAAAGATTTAGTTTCAATAG
>JAHDDQ010000059.1:1135-9350 GCA_020629275.1 Tenacibaculum sp.
AACCAGAGCAGAAATGTTTAGAAGTTATATAAATAACTTTGCTAAAAAAATAGAAAACTATTAAATACTTTTCAATAAGCAATAATGTCGAATTTTATAGATGTAATATTACCGATTCCATTAGGAAAAACATTTACATATGCTGTCACTCAAGAAGAGGCAGATTTTCTACAAAAAGGAATGAGGGTTGCAGTATCATTTGGTAAAACTAAAATGTATACAGGGCTTGTTAATGCAGTTCATACGAAGGCTCCAGAACTATATGAAGCTAAAGATATTCATCAAATCTTAGATGAAAAGCCTATTGTAAATGAATTACAATTACAACATTGGAATTGGGTTGCTAACTATTATATGTGCTCTTTAGGAGAAGTTTTTAGAGCTGCTATTCCGTCTGCTTTTTTATTAGAAAGTGAAACTGTTATTTATAAAAATGAAAGGTTTACAGAAGAAATAGAACTGACTGATGATGAATTTTTAATTTTTGAAGCATTACAACACCAATCGCAATTAACAGTACATCAAGTTGCTGATATTTTAGGTAAAAAAAATGTATTGCCTTTATTGAATGAATTGATTCATAAATCTGTAATAGAAGTTCGAGAACAAGTGTATGAGCAATACAAACCTAAATTAGTAAAATATGTAAAGCTTAACACCACTTACGAAACTGAAAAAGCATTACAAGAATTACTAAATCAATTATCCAGAGCAAAAAAGCAAAGAGACGCCGTATTAGCTTTCTTTCAGTTACAAACTACTAAGAAACCAATAAAAGCAAAACAACTTTTGGAAAAGGCAGGTGTTTCATCTGGAATTTTGAAAGCTTTGGTTGATAAAGAAATTTTTGAATTCTACCATTTACAGACCGATAGAATCCAATTTAAAGGAGCTAGTAATCCATTAAAAGCACTTAACGAATATCAAGAAAAAGCACTTTTAGAAATAAAAAATAGCTTTGTAGATAAAAATATTACACTTTTTCATGGGATAACAGGATCTGGTAAAACAGAAGTATATACTAAGTTAATTGAAGAAGTTTTAAGTAAAGGAAAACAAGTGCTGTTTTTACTACCCGAAATAGCATTAACAACTCAAATTATTACAAGATTACAACAGTATTTTGGTAATCAAATCAGTGTATTTCACTCAAAATATTCAGTTAATGAAAGAGTAGAAGTTTGGAATAATTTGTTAGCTAATAAAGCTAAAGCACAAATTATATTAGGTGCACGATCGTCTATTTTTTTACCCTTTTCAAATTTGGGCTTAATAGTAGTAGATGAAGAGCATGAAGTGTCCTACAAACAGTTTGAGCCTTCTCCAAGATATAATGCTAGAGATGCAGCAATAGTTTTAAGTAATTTACATAATGCTAAAATAATACTAGGTTCTGCTACACCCGCTATTGAAAGTAAGTTTAATGCTGAAAATAATAAATATGGTTTGGTACATTTGAATCGACGTCATGGTAATATTCAATTACCTAAAATAGAGTTGATTGATATTAAAGAGAAACAACGTAAACGAGAAATGATAGGTCATTTTTCCGATCGTTTATTACAACTCATGACAGACGCTTTAGAAGAAAAAGAACAAATAATTTTGTTTCAAAACAGAAGAGGTTTTTCACCGATAGTTGAGTGTACTACTTGTGGTACTTCACCTCAATGCCCAAATTGTGATGTAAGTTTAACATACCATAAGTACAACAGCGAATTAAAATGTCATTACTGCCATTATCAACGAGCAATGCCAAATAGTTGTGGCGCTTGTGGAAGTAATACGTTAGATACAAAAGGATTTGGTACAGAACAAATTGAATTAGAATTAAAAGAGTTGTTTCCTAAATATACCATTGGTAGAATGGATTCGGATACTACCCGAGGAAAATATGGTTACCAAAAGATAATAGAAGCTTTTGAAGCACAGGAAATAGATGTTTTAGTAGGAACACAAATGCTTTCCAAAGGACTCGATTTTAATAATGTATCGTTAGTAGGAGTTTTAAATGCTGATAGCATGCTTAATTATCCTGATTTTAGAGCTCACGAACGTGCTTTTCAATTAATGGTTCAGGTTTCTGGTAGGGCAGGACGGAGTAAAAAACAAGGAAGTGTAGCCATACAAACCTATAATCCGTATCATCAAATCTTACAGCAAGTTTCTACGACAAACTATGAAGAAATGTATAAAGAGCAACTTCAAGATCGTTGGCAATATCATTATCCACCATATTATAGATTAATTAAAATTACGTTAAAGCATAAAGATTACACAAAAGTAGACACAGGTATAAAATGGTTAGTTAAAGCACTACAAAATGTATTTCGAGAGCATGTATTGGGACCTTCATCTCCAGCAGTTGCAAGAATTAGGAATCAATATATTAAGAATTTAGTAATTAAAATTCCTCCAAAACAATCACTAGTAAAAACAAAAGAAGAGATTACTAGAATAAAGACAACATTTGAAGCTGTTAAGGAGTTTCGTCCAATACGTTTTATTGTTGATGTGGATGCGTATTAGAGCTAATCAGGAAATTAATTAACCTGAATAGTATGTTTATTAAAAAGAGATTAATTGTTAATATGATTGATTTATCTCATAGATTAAACTAGTTTTAAATCTCATGAAAATATACACGTAAGTATATTTTAAAAATACTAGTACATTATTTGTTTTTAAAAAAGAGTTTACAATAATTTACTAAGAAGAATATAATAATAGAATCAATTCATAAGTTATGAAGATATGATTTAGATCTATCTGAATCAATATTTTAGTTAAAGCATGTATCATTGTGAGAGA
The DNA here is from genome assembly GCA_020629275.1 of Tenacibaculum sp. Classification (GTDB taxonomy): domain Bacteria; phylum Bacteroidota; class Bacteroidia; order Flavobacteriales; family Flavobacteriaceae; genus Polaribacter. The sequence continues at coordinate 3,947 of JAHDDQ010000059.1, forward strand.
AATCGGCGTTATTTTACTCCTTTTCAAGTAAAATATCGATCTTTTCTGAGTTGATCTTATTTTGAAATGGAAATCTCAATGATAAGATTGATTTCTTAATTATTAAAGTATTCTGATTTTCAAATTCAATTCTGTACGTTCCACTTTTATAAATTACATAAGAGAATACTTTTTTAGTTCTTTTATTTTTGAAGTAAGATTGGATTCTTAGATTAACTTTTTTAGTTTTTATAATTTCAGCACCATTTATTTCTATTAAGCGTAAACTAAATTGTCCTAAATTAACTGACCAACCACCAACTATATACACACTATAAACACCCATGGATAGATAAATAGATGCGTCCTAAACAAAAATATTTACAGGTTCAATCAATTATTACATATTTATTTTTGATTAAACTTTTCATTGAAAGTTTTATTCTCTTCCAATATCCTCTTTTGTGAATTTCCTCTAATTAAAAAAGAAATTCCAGTTGTTAGAATTATAGCACCAAATAATAAAGATATGAATAATACAAAGATTCCTGATACGATAAGAAAAATACCATAATTGATATTTCTTTTTGGATTTAAAGAACCGTATTGACTTTGAGCGGTTCCAGCTGCGTCGAGCTTGAGATTTAATTTTCTTTTTGCTTCTTTATCATCTTTAATAAAATACTCACAGGTATTTTGAAATTCAGGTTTTTGGTTTGTCAAGCTACAAACAAGTCCAGTTTTTAAATCTATTTTTCGATTCACACATATTTTACAAAAGTCTAGTCGTTTCTCTAATGTCATCTTTTTATTTCAATTTTTTTACAGTTAAAAAGGAGCAATTATCAGCCAATATAAAACTCTAAACTATCAATAATTAATTCATTGGAAGCTTCGCAATTAATCTTGAATTTTTCATAATCTTCTAGTAGAGATTTAACAGCAGCTTGTAATAGGGTCAGTTCCATTTTCATTCTTTTTATCATGCTTTAATAAACTCATAATAGCTTCAAAATCATCAAAGGTAATGGCTACTTTTCCGTAGATAGCAATAATAGCACTTTTAATTTCTGCTAACTTATCTTCAGGGAAGTCTAAGGTTTTAGAAGAAATATAAGCTTCACAAACCATACCTGCAGCTATAGCTTCACCGTGCGTTAGATTTTCTTTAGTGTCGCTATCCAGAAAATAAGACTCTATAGCATGACCAATGGTATGCCCCCAGTTTAATACTTTACGAATACCAGCTTCTTTAGGATCTTCAGTAACTACCTCATTTTTTATAGCAATTGAAGGATGTATTAGATCGATAATATCAAGATCAGAATTATCCTTAATTTCATTGAATAATCGAATATCATGTGTCATCCCGTACTTTATAATCTCTGCAGTTCCAGATCTAATTTCACGAGCAGGTAATGTGTACAAATATTCAGGATCTATTAAAACCATTTGTGGATTGGCAAATACCCCAATTTGATTTTTAAGAACTCCCAAATCAACTCCAGTTTTTCCTCCTACAGATGCATCGACCATCGATAATAATGTGGTCGGAATGTTTATAAAATCAATTCCACGCTTAAAAGTTGAAGCAACAAATCCACCCAAATCAGTAACAACACCACCACCAAGAGTAATTAATACACTTTTTCTATCGGCACCCAATTCAGTCATAGCATTCCATACAGCAATACAAGTATCTAAATTTTTATGAATTTCACCAGGATCAACTTGTATGATTTCAATCTTTTTATCAGTAATAAAAAGTGGTGCAAATTTAGGATAACAATGCGTTAAGGTATTGTCGTCTACCAATATAAAAACAGAAGAATAGTTGTTTTCTATTATACATTTAGCTAAAGCTTGATACGCTTTTTCATTAAAATGAATAGGATATGTAGTTGCCTTGATTGTTTCCATCTATAAAATAATAATATGGTGCAAATTAAATAGAAAATATTAAATTATTTGAATGTTCTCATCTATATTTGTTCTTGTAAAGTAAATGGAGCATACACAACAATGAAACTTTTTGAAAATACCGAAGTAGCTTTTAAGCTAAAGTCTGATTCTGAGTTAGAAAGAGCATATTTTTTATTTCGATTAATACAAAGTCAACCGATGGTACGAATAGGTACTGCAGTTACCAACTTTGCATTAAAAGCTCATTTACCCGTAGAAGGGTTAATTCGTTCTACCGTTTTCGATCATTTTTGTGGAGGTGTCACAGAAGAAGATTGTTTACCAAGTATAGAAAAAATGTACAAAGGAGGTAGCGTGCATAGTGTGTTAGATTACTCAGTTGAAGGTAAAGAAGAAGAAGCCAGTTTTGATGAAGCTGTAGAAAAAATTATTAAGATAATTAAGTTTTCGGAAGAGAAAGACTCAATTCCTTTCGCCGTATTCAAACCTACTGGTTTTGGAAGATTTGCACTTTATGAAAAAGTAGGGATTTCGGAAACCTTGACTGCAAGTGAGGAAGAAGAATGGAAAAGGATTAAACAGAGATTCCATAAAGTATGTAAGATAGCATACGATAAAAATGTTCCTTTATTAATAGATGCTGAAGAGAGTTGGATGCAAGATGCAGCAGACGATTTGGTAGAAGAGTTAATGGAAACCTATAACAAAGAAAAAGCCATCGTATTTAATACACTACAAATGTATAGACACGATAGAATGCATTATTTAAAAGAACTTCACCAAAGAGCGCATCAAAAAGGATTTCATATTGGAATGAAGGTAGTTAGAGGGGCCTACATGGAAAAAGAAAGGGATAGAGCTGAAGATTTAGGATATCCATCACCAATATGTAAAGACAAAGAAGCAACAGATAAAAATTACGACACTGCTATTTTGTACATGATGGAACATAAAAATATGGCTCTTTTTGCTGGAACCCATAATGAAGAAAGTTCATATTTATTAATGACTTTAGCAGCTAAGTACAATATCGAAAAAAGTGATAAACGAATGTGGTTCGGGCAGTTGTATGGAATGAGTGATCATATTAGCTTTAATTTGGCTAAGGAAGGTTATAATGTGGCCAAATATGTTCCTTTTGGTCCTGTGAGAGATGTTATGCCATATCTAATTCGTAGAGCAGAAGAGAATACATCTGTAGAAGGACAAACTTCTAGAGAATTAGGGTTACTAAAAACAGAAAAGCAACGTCGAAAAGTTTAATGACTACAGTTGAGGAAATAAAATTATTACTTGTAAGAAATAGAACTCTTTTCTTAAATGAACTCAAAGAAAGTAAAGAACTTATCATTTTACTTAGAAAATCGATAAGAACACCATTAACAAAAGAGGAAAAAATTAAGGTTAAAAGTCAACTTTTAGATATCTGTAAAAGCATTCCAGCGTTTACGATTTTTCTATTACCAGGAGGTTCATTATTACTTCCTTTACTTATAAAATTAATACCAACAATACTACCGAGTTCTTTTAGAATGAAGGTAGAAGAAATTAAAAAACAACAATAACAATGCAGCGAGATCATCAAATATTCGATTTAATTAGAGAAGAAAAAGAACGTCAACTCAATGGTTTGGAACTAATAGCTTCAGAAAACTTTGTTAGTGAACAAGTAATGGAGGCTCAAGGCTCTGTATTAACAAACAAATATGCTGAAGGATATCCTGGAAAGCGTTATTACGGAGGTTGTGAAGTTGTTGATGTGGTTGAACAAGTAGCAATAGATAGAGCAAAAGAGCTATTTGGAGCAGAATATGTAAATGTGCAACCACACTCAGGAAGTCAAGCAAATACAGCAGTTTTTGCAGCATGTTTACAACCAGGAGACACTATTTTAGGTTTTGACTTAGCTCATGGAGGACATTTAACCCACGGTTCACCTGTAAACTTTTCAGGTAAATTATACAATCCAGTATTTTACGGAGTAAGTAAAGAAACAGGGTTAATAGATTATGATCATCTAGATCAACAAGCACAAAAACATCAACCTAAATTGATTATTGCTGGTGCTTCTGCATACTCTAGAGACATTGATTTTAAGCGTTTCAGAGAAATAGCTGATAGTATTGGTGCAATATTAATGGCAGATATTTCTCATCCTTCAGGTTTAATCGCTAAAGGTATTTTAAATGATCCATTACCACATTGTCATGTTGTAACTACAACTACACACAAAACATTAAGAGGACCAAGAGGAGGAATGATTATGATAGGAAAGGATTTTGAAAATCCTTTAGGTTTAAAGTTAAAAAGCGGAAAGCTTAAAAAAATGTCAACCTTATTAAATAGCGCAGTTTTCCCAGGAAATCAAGGCGGACCTTTAGAGCATGTAATTGCAGCTAAAGCTGTTGCTTTTGCTGAAGCTTTAACGGATGAATTTTTGGAATATCAAATTCAAGTAAGAGAGAATGCAAAAGCGATGGCAAATGCTTTTGTTGAAAAAGGGTACGACATTATTTCTGGGGGTACTGATAATCACATGATGTTAATTGACCTAAGAAACAAGAATATTACAGGGAAAGATGCGGAAATTGCCTTAGGGAAAGCAGAGATTACTGTAAATAAAAATATGGTTCCTTTCGACACAGAATCACCTTTTGTAACTTCAGGAATCCGAATAGGAACTCCTGCAATTACAACTAGAGGGTTGGTAGAAGAGGATATGCCTAGTATTGTTAATTTAATTGATGAAGCTATCCAAAGTGCAGATAACGACGAGAAACTTCATGAAATAGGAGAACGTGTATATGATTTAATGCATCATAGAAGATTGTTTGTAATGTAATATTTTTTTGTATTTTTAGGGATAAACCCAAGAAATATGAATAAACGATTGCTATTCTCTATTTTTTTAACATATATAACTACTAATGCACAATTAAATTTTAAAGATAGTGCGGCTGAATTAGGAGTTAACTTATCATACGGCTCCGGCACCTATGCTGGAGGCGTATCTTTTTTAGATTACAATCAAGATGGTTGGGACGACCTAACTATTGGTACACAAATAAATGAAGACATTCAGTATTACAAGAATGTTAACGGAACTTTTGTTAAAGACAACTTAAATATACCTGAAAACTTAGGTGAGCATAAGCAAATTTTATGGATTGATTTCGATAATGACGGCGATAAAGATCTCTTTGTTACTGTTGAATCTGGAGACACCAAATTATATGAAAATGAAGGAAATTCAAATTTTACTGATATAACTTCGATCTCTGGTATAAGTCATACAGGAAAAAGTTCCTGGGGCGCTTCTTGGGGAGATTACAATAACGATGGTTATCTAGATATATACATAAACTTTCTAGCTACAGGAAATACACAACCAAACAGATTGTTTAGAAACAATGGGAACAAAACATTTACTGATGTAACAGCAAATTCTGGTTTAAACAGTAATATAGATGCTGCATTTTGTAGTGCTTTCTTCGATTACAAT
>JAHDDQ010000059.1:9360-12872 GCA_020629275.1 Tenacibaculum sp.
GATGGATGGCAAGATTTATACGTAACAAATCATAAATACCAGCTCAGTTATTTATATAAAAACAATCAAGATGGAACGTTTTCAGATGTAAGTGCGGAAACAAATGCTAATGTGTCTGCAGATGGAATGTCTACCACTATTGGCGATTACAACGCAGATGGTTTTTTTGATATCTATATAACTAATTCAGCAGCGGGTAATATTCATTTAAGAAACAACGGAGGAAATTCATTTACCAATGTAGCAGAAGCTATAGGAACTGTTTTTAATAGTGTTTCTTGGGGGGCAGTATTCTTAGATGCCGATTGCGATGGAGCATTAGACTTGTACGTAAGTGGTATGGGAGACGGTAGTAATGGTAAATTACCTTCTGCATTCTATAAAAACAATGGATTTGGAACCTTCGAAATCCCAGCTAATATTGGATTACAAAACGATAGAAGTGCAAGTTTTTCAAATGCGATTGGTGATGTAGATAACGATGGATTACCAGATATTTATGTAGTTAATCAAGTTGATAATAATTTCTTATGGAAAAATGAAACTGTAAATACAAGTAATTGGTTAAAAATAAAGCTCAAAGGAACTGAAAGTAATAAGGATGGTATCGGAAACAAGATTGAAATCATAACCAAAGGTGAAAGCCAATTCAGATACACTTTGTGCGGTGAAGGTTACTTAGCTCAGAATTCAGAGTATGAGTTTTTTGGGATAGGTGATAATACTATAATTGATAAGGTAAACATAACTTGGAATAAAACTGGAGTTACAGAAACCTTAAGTAATATTACTCCCAACCAATCGATTGTTGTTGAAGAAGGTAAAGGTGTATTAGGGATAGAAAGTATTGAAGTACAACAGAAATTTAGTGTTTATCCAAATCCTAGTAACTCAAAATTTGAGATAGCTTCTAAGCTATCAGTAGAAAATATTAAAGTTTTTGATTTGATAGGAAGAGAAGTATACTCATCTGAAAATTCTTCTGAAATAGATCTAATTAATGAGCCTGATGGAATTTATATCGCCAAGATTGTTTTGGCAGGTAATACAACAAAAAAAATAAAATTAATTAAAAACTAAAAGGCATCTTCTAAAGAGAAAAAGATTAATTTAAAAATAGCTTTACGTTTTATAACGTAAAGCTATTTTTATAATTATCAACCATACCATCATCTAACTTTATTATTTTCTCTATTCAGTATTTAAATAAATATTTGATTACAAAATAAATGAAGCTACAATAGCGTCATTTATATGTTTTGAAATAGTGTTTTTTACTTTTTGATAAGTTTAATAGGATTTACTATAATTTCACCATCTATAGTGGCTTTAAGAAAATAAATACCAGCACTATTTAGGAAAGTAGTCTCTAAATGCATAGTGTGTGATCCAGCTTCTTTTTTACCCGTATAAATAGTTTTACTTTGACCTAATAAATTAATAACAGAAATTTCTAACAACCCGCTATTAACAATATTTAAGTTTAGATGTAATGTTTTAGAAATAGGATTAGGATATACAGTTAAATCATTACTAAGTAAAGGAATATCTTTTGTTTTACTATTTGTTTTTCCTCTAGCAGCAGAACATTGCGTAGTACAGTTATTAGACCATACACCAGAAGATTTTCCGTTAGAACTTCCTGTTATCCTAAACCAACCTGAAGTACCTCTTGTTAAATCCACAGTCTGATTTCCATTACTGCTATTAAATACAACACCAATAGTATTTGGTGAAACTCCATTAGGTAATGTAAAAGAACTAGAAACCCAATTATTAGATGATTGGTTGTTCATTTGAGATCCAGGCCAATTAGAAGTACCCGTTAACGTGGTATTTGTAGTTTTATTGTATAGATATACATTAGTAGAATTACCCCAAGAATTTGGTTTCAAGAAATTTAAAGTAACGTTATTGTTTCCTGTTGGAGGGTTGTTTCCAATACAATTAGAAGGACAAGTATTTGTCCAAGTTCCATTATCAAACCAACCGTTTGTATTTCTTGAAAGGTTACCAGTTTGATTTGTTCCATCATTAAATATTAACCTAATATTATTAGCGTTAACCCCAGAAGGTACAGTTAATGTATACGAATACCAAGGTGTTCCGTTTATGTTTGTTATACTTTCACCGGGCCATTGAGCAGTGCCTGCAATAGTTGCATTTGCACTAGTATCATAAAAGTAAACGTTTACAGCGTTATTCCAATTTGATGGTTTTTTAAAATTTACTGTAAAATTACTATTGTTAGGAGGTGTAGTAGCACTACAATTGGTAGGACAAGTATTTGTCCAAGTTCCATTATCAAACCAGCCATCTATACTTCTAGATAAGTCATTACTTTGACTAATTCCATCATTAAAAATTAAACGTATATTTTCTGCAGCTACATTCGATGGTGGATTTAAAGTGTAAGAATACCAAGGAGTACCAGATATATTCGTGGTAGATTCACCAGGCCATTGAGCAGTACCATCGATAATACTATTTGTTGCAGTATTATAAAAATAAACATTCACAGAACTGTTCCAGTTCGAAGGTTTCTTAAAATGTACAGTAAATGGATCTACTGGAGTAGGAGGAGGTGTTATAACTCCACCCTTTGTCCAAACAGCATAATCTGTACCTGAAGCTTTCAAAGTCCAATTACTGTCATTCGGAGACCAATTTCCACTACCTAATTTCATAGCTAAAGTTCCATCTTTACCGTCAACGTAAGCAGCATATAAATCATTTCTTGCTTCGGCAATATTTATTGATGAACCAGCAAATACACGTACACTCTTTCTGGCGCTAATTAATTCTTTTACGGCATTTCTTAATCCTGCACCATTATCAAAAAAATGAGTCCAAAAGACCATTGGATTTCCTGGATGCGTTAAGATGTAAGCATATCCCTTTCGAAGATTTGTTTCTCCGCCAGGAAATACATAATTAGATCCACAACATTGCTGAGCAGCACCAGTATCGTGGTTATCTAAAAACGTTACAGACTTAGAAGGATTTATACCAATCATTCCTGAAGGATTACCGTTTCCATCTCTCAAGTATGATAAGTTATTATCTCGGATGGCATTTTGTAAAGTCACTTTAGTATTAAAATCAAAAGCAGAAGATGATTGCTGCGTAAAGTTTACCCAGTTATTGGTTTGAACTCTACTACTTTCCAGTAATTCTCCAACCGAAAAATAAGTATTGGTAGCTTCATTATATTCTTTATTATAAATAGGATCATATCCATGTACAAAATCGTACCTCCAACCGTCAAAACCAACATCATTTTTCAGGAAGTTCATCCAATTTTTAATTTCCTGACGAACAGCCGGGTTCCTATGATCTAAATCCCTTGCAGGTCCGTAAGTTCCATTTGAACCGTCAGCTTTTAAAGCAGTTCCAGGAAAATAATCAGAGTTGATGCTAAACTCAACAGGAAAATTCACGAAATTTCGTCCTTCATCATCCGCAGTTATAAATGTTGTTGGCCAAGCAGGATTAGTAAAAGTAACAGCATC
>JAHDDQ010000059.1:12882-20175 GCA_020629275.1 Tenacibaculum sp.
ATGATTAATAACAATATCACTAATCACTTTTAGTCCTAAATTATGATATTGTGAGATTAAATTTCTCAATTGACTTTCTGTACCATAAGAACTATTCAAGTTGTATAATTCTCGAGGAAGGTATCCTTGAGGAGAGCCTGCATCGCTTGGAGGCGGCATCCAAATTAAATCGATCCCAGCATCTTTGATCGTATTTCTATTTTGTGAAACTACATTATACCAAGTTTGTCCTGCAGGTTGATTTTGTACATTCCAATCGAAAGCTTGAAAGAGTACATCTTCATCCTGTGAGAAAATTGGAATACTACCAAAAATAATAGTGATTAAAAAAAGTAAAAATGTTGTAGGAGTGTTTTGTTTCATTGTGATTGATTTAAGGGTGGTAAATTTAAGTATCATCTTTTTTTGTAAGATTTTACGTTAAAAAAATGAATATTGATTGATTTTTACACTAATTTATTGTGAAAAATCCAATAACTAAACTTTACCTGTAAACTACAACGATTTCGTGTTAATAAGTTTTTGATTGTTATTTAAACTATTATATAAATGCTGAATACTAGAGGTTTTAACCACTTGTAAATCAATAGTTCTTAAAAAGTGTTTTAATCTTAGACTTTAATTTTTTTAGTTTGTAGTTATTACAACTACTTATTTGAAGATAGGTTTTATTTTTATTAGGAAATGTATGAATTGCTAAATGACTTTCAGCTAATAACCATACAGCAGTATATCCATTAATAGGGAAATAGTGATCTGAAAATTGTACTACTTTAAACTCACAATCCAATAAGATTTTTCCAACTTGTTGTTGTAGTATTTTTGGATCTGTTTCAGAAAACCAATATTCAAAATTAAACATTTCAGCATCTAAAGCAACGTAATTATCATTTTTCATTTCTTTCATATTGTTAGTACACATCCCAGTTTCCTTTATTATAATAACGATATAAAACAGGATTACTAATTTGGTTTATTTCAATTGAATCTAACTTATTTTTTTCATAAAAATCTTTTCCAAAAGAGGTGATTAAAGGAATAGCATCCTTATTTAGCCATTTAGTCGTTATCTCATTTGTGTTTATAGAGTTCATTCTTTTAATCATAGCTTGTTTAGATAGCTTAAATTTAGTTCCTAATATCCAGCCCCATTGCCCCATAGATAAAACCTGATTGTGTATTGGTAATACACTGTAATTAGCAGCTTTCATTGTTTTTTCGATGCACTTGAAAGCATAAGGCGTGTAGTAAGGACTTCCAGCTTGTGTAATAAGCCCTCCATTTGGAGTTAATTTTAGGCTACATAAATTGTAAAATTCTTTCGAATATAAACGTGATAATTCTACGTTTCTAGGATCAGGTAAATCAATGATTATTAAGTCGAAAAAGTCGGAGGTATCACTCATAAATTTAAAACCATCTTGATTAACTATCGTAACTTTTTCGTTTGTTAGTGCATTATCATTAATTTTCGAAAGTTCAGGTTCATTTACGAATAAATCAGTTAGTTTTTTATCTAAGTCAACTAATGTTATTTTTTGTAAACTAGGGTATTTTAAAAGTTCTCTGGCTGCGCAACCATCACCACCACCAAGAATCAATATATTTTTAGGTTTGGCAAGAATATGCATTACAGGATGAACAAGAACTTCATGATACATAGGCTCGTCAAATGTTGAAAACTGTAAATTATCATTTAAATATAGCCAGTAATCGTTTTTCCATTTTGTAACTACAATCTTTTGATATATAGATTGTTCTTGGAAGATAATTTTATCTTTGTACTTTGTTTGTTCACCGTATAAAATAATTTTTTCAGAAAAAATACTTCCTGAAACTAGAATTACGATAATAATTCCAGCACTTACAAAAAGTGTTCGTTGTTCTTTAGTATTGAGCTTGTTTTTGAAAAAGAAGAGTAAAAGTATGGCAACAAATAAATTAATAAGTCCTAATATGAAAGGAGTATAAGTAAGTCCTAAATAAGGGAGTCCAATAAAAACAAAAAAAAGCCCGCCGATTAAACTACCATAATAATCTTTTTCTAGAATATTGGCTACATTTAGTTTTAACGATTGGAAATCATTATTCAAGCGCATAGCTAATGGTAGTTCCATACCAATAAGTATTCCTGTCAAAATTGCCATGGTATAAATATATATGCTAACATATTCTAATTGAGTCGCTAAATAATATGTTGTAACAGCCGAAAAAGAAACAAGTATAGAAAGTAAAAATTCAGTGCATATGAAAAGTTTGAATACATTACCATCAAACGATTTTGTAACTCGACTACCAATTCCCATGCTAAAAAGCATTAAAGAAATTACAATGGACCATTGTGTAACAGAATCACCAATAAAATAGGTAGATAATGTGGCGAAACAGTATTCAGCGACAATACCTGACAAACCTGTAGCAAAAAGTGCTAAAAAGAGTATTTGACGTTTAATTTTTGTTGATTCCATTACATGCAATAACTAATTAAAATAGCACTTCCTATATAGGCAAAAGCTTCAATTAAAGCAGCTCCTTTGTTCGGAATTTCTTGATGTACAATTTCGTGAGTTAAATTACTTTTTGGGAGTATGATTCTTTCAATAACATATCTAGATAAAGGTAAAAGTATCATTCCTAGTACTAAATAATATACAATATCTTCAAAAGTATCGTACCATGAAATAATATCACCTTTTACAGCACAAGAATATAAATATGCAACGGCTATAAAAACGCTACTGTATACGATGCCTACAGCGTTATTATCTTTTTGTATTTCTACTATGAAATCATAAGATGATATTTTTCTATATACGATTAAAGCGACGAACAAAATTAATTGACCAATTACCCAGAAAATAAGGAGGCTAATTACATCAGAAAGGTAATGACCTAAAGTTTCGATATTAGGAAAGATGTTAATACTTCTTCCAGAGATAGCACCATAAATTAATAAACCGGATCCAATAAAATTAGCGGCTTCAATAAACCCTGTACCAATATTTTCGTCTTTTATGATTTCTTTATAAAAGTTGAATTTTTTACCAAAAACTATTTTCTCATTAAAAATAGAAGTGAGGATAAGTAGTAAGTTGCCAAAAACAGTATATGATAAAATTAGAATAATATCATTAATTAAACCATGAGTTTCTCCATGTAATACGCCTATGAAGACTATTAATACTCCTAAAAAGTAACCTGTAGTAACTATCGAAAATGATAAGTTGTCTTTAACAGTTAATTCATCGTCAATATTTATTTTTTTATTTTTTAGCTTAAAAAAATACCTCGAAATTATAAATGAAATATAAAAAAGGCAGATATAAGTTATCGTTTTAGCTAGCCAAACCAATGTGTTTTCTTCCATATTTTTTTATTTACCGTAACCTCTAGAACTTCTTCCTCTGTAATAACTATTTGAATTCCTGTGTACTTTGCTAGAATCGTTACTATAATTATTTCTCCGATCCCATGATTTGTTTTTTGGGGAACATTCCTTAAAAGTAATAATAGTACCCAAAAACAGAATCCCGATAAGTACAGCTATAGTGTTAAAAAAACGATTTTGATCTTTTTCTTTGTCAAATACTATGATGTATGAAATATCAGTTTTTTGTATCGTAAAACCAGAGGAAACTTCTACTTCATCATCCCAAATTTCAATAGCTAAAAACTTGGTGTTTGAAATATCTGAATATTCAATCGCGTTTACAGTTTCATTTTTACAAATACCACTAACTTTTTCTTTGAAATTATATGTTGTATTGTAGTGTACTATTTTCTTTGAAAACTTAGCTTTTTTTACGGAAATGAAGCTGTTTTCTAGATTTTGAGTTTCAGCTAAAACCTTCTCTTTATTTGGTTCTTTTCTCCAAAAAGAATATCTAGTTGCGTTACCATTACCATAAGATACTTCTAAATACCTTGACGTAAAGCTATTAGATTTCACTTTGTATTCAACGCTTTTTGTACCGTCGTTCCATTTTATTCTATAGATTTCAGTTACTTTCCATGTCTTATTTTCAAACCTAAAGGTAGTACCTCTCTTTAAATTTTTTAAAATATGTGGATCTTGTGATTTATTCATTTTCGCTAGCTCTTTCGATAATAGTTTGCGGTAAAGTCTTCTTAGCTTTAGCACCCATTTTTTTCAATTTTTCTATGCTCGTAATTAAGTTTCCTCTACCATCAACAAGCTTATTCATTGCAGCGCTGTAATCACTTTTTGTAGCATCTATTTTTTTACCAATACTAATTAAATCTTTTAAAAGACCTTCAAATTTATCATATAAAGCACCAGCTTGCCTTGCTATCTCTAAAGCATTACGTTGTTGTTTTTCATTATTCCACATAGTATCTATAGTACGCAATGTAGCTAACAGTGTAGTGGGAGTAACAATGACTATATTCTTCTCAAAAGCTTTATTGTATAATGTACTATCTTGATTTAATGCAACGGCAAAAGCAGGTTCAATAGGAACAAAGAGTAATACAAAGTCGGGTGATTCTATCTTATAGATATCTTCATATTTCTTTTCAGATAATTGTTCGACATGTCTTTTTAATGAATTACTATGTTCTTTAAGAAAACGCTCTTTCTCATATTCGTCTTCAGTATTAATAAATTGTTCGTAGGCAGTTAAAGAAACTTTACTATCTACAATCATCTTTTTATTGTCTGGCAAATGAATCACTACATCAGGCATAATTCGTTTACCTTCATCGTTAGTAAAGGACTGCTGAACAAAATATTCACGGTCTTTTTCTAAACCAGATTTTTCAAGTACACGTTCTAATACTAGCTCACCCCAGTTTCCTTGAATCTTATTGTCTCCTTTTAAAGCTTTAGTTAAATTCAATGTTTCTTTACTCATTTGAACATTTAATTCCTTTAAACCAAGTATTTGCTGACGTAAGGCAGAATGATAGTCGATACTTTCTTTATGAGTTTTATCTACTTTTTCTTCAAAATCCTTTATTTTCTTTTCTAGTGGATCCAGTATATTCTTAATATTCTCTTTATTCTGAACTGTAAATTTATTCGACTTTTCGTCTAAAATTTTATTGGCTAGGTTTTCAAATTCCTTTGTGAACTTTTCTTGTAAACCTTCAATTTCGCCTTTTTGTTCGTTAAGTTTTGTTTGTAAGTTTTTTAAATCGCCATCTTGTCTTGTATTGGCTTTTATCAAACTTTCTTTTTCAACTTGAATGAATTTAAGCTCTTCTTTCAATTCTTCTAAAGCGCTCTCTAGTATAACTTTATTTTCAGTTAATGTAGTATTACGTTCTTTGAGTGTGTCTTTTTCAGTTTGAAGATATTTTAAATCACTGTTAAGTGTTTCAATAGTATTTTCATTAATAGTTTTATTTTCTGTAAGTACATTATTTCGTTCTTGCAAGCTCGTTTTCTCATTTTCTAGTATAGAAGCCTTGCTCTTTTGAATAATATAAGCAATTAAGAATCCTATAATAATTCCCACAAAACCAGTAAGTAAAATATATAGCTGCTGTTCAGTCATTAGATAAAAATTAAAACGCTAAATTTACCGTTTTAAAGTCAATTAATGATACACACGCTATCTAAATTTATATTCCTCAAAATCTTAGGCTGGAAGCTTGTTGGAGCATTTCCTAAGGAGCTTAAAAAGTACATACTTATCGGAGCTCCACATACGAGTTGGAAAGACTTTCCTGTTTCTGTTTTAGTACGCTATGGATGGAGGGAGAAATTAAACTTCATAGGAAAGGCATCTTTATTCAAACCTCCTTTTGGTTTTATTTTTAGACGGATGGGAGGTTCGCCTATTGATAGAACTACAAGTAGTAATAAAGTAGATGGTATTGTAAATGTTTTCAATAATCACGAAGAGTTCCGTTTAGCAATATCACCCGAGGGAACAAGAAGGAAAGTAGATAAGTGGAAAACGGGTTTTTACTATATAGCTAAAGGTGCAAATGTACCTATAGTAATGTTTGGTTTTGATTTTGGAAGGAAACAAATTATAATTTCAAAGCCTTACCATCTTACAGAAGATAAAGAAAAAGACTTTGCACATTTCTTTGAATTTTATAAAGACATACTACCTGCTGAACCTAAAAAATTCAATAATAAAAATTTCTTATAAAATAGATTGTCCAAAAGTGGTTATTACCAACAAATAGAGAATTCTTTTTGAAGCTAAATTCTTAATAATATGATTACTTCAGAATTATTATTATTTTATTAGTATACAGAAATTACTTTTCAAACTGCCATTTTTTAATTTATATTTGCTTTTTTAAAAAAATATTATGAAAACAAAAATTGTAATGATCGCTCTTATTATAGGAGCATGTATTGCTATGAAAGCACAAGATGAAATAGTTAACGGAAAACTTACGGTAAGAGGAAATATAGAGACCTCAAAATTTGATTCGGATGTAAGTTACCCTAATTTAACATCTAGAGGAGATATTCTTCATTTTTATAGAAACGTAAACACTAGTTTAGAAATAGGTGTAGGTGGTAAATCTAATACAAGACGTTCTTGGATTCTATCTAGGCATTATGGTCTTAGTGGGGTTTATGGGAAGTATTACAGTACACTTCATTTACAGCCAGATGTTGGAGATAAAAGTCAATATAGGGGAGTAGCGATTGGATATGGAGCAGATGCCCATGTTGGTATTGGAACACATTTAGCTGTTAATGGAAATGTTGGTATAGGAACAAGTGCACCAGCAGATAAGTTAGTAATAAAAAATGGTGTTAATGGAATCAGCTTTCAAGCTACAGATAATTGGACTGGATTTGGTTTTAATAGAAGTGTTCAAACAGGTACGATATATAATAGTGCAAAAACAGCATGGCAATTAACAGCTAGAGATGAGCGTTTTTCTTTAGAAGGTTATAATGGAGCAGCTAATAGCCCTTTAAATGTTTTAAAAAATGGTAATGTTGGTATTGGAACCAAAACACCAGATTCAAGATTACATGTTAGTGGAAATACTTCAACGTATGGTACAATCGAAAATACTGCTGGAGATTCAAAAATAATATTAGGAGCTGTTACTAATAGAAATATCATTTACAGTAGAAAACTTGATAATACCCCTCAAATATTGAAGTTTCAGGTTAGTAATGAAAATGATTTTGTTATTAATCCAAATGGTAAAATAGGTATTGGAACTTCAGCTACAGGGAATCATAAACTAGCAGTTGAAGGATCTATAGGAGCAAGAGAGATTAAGGTAGAGGCAACTGGATGGTCTGATTTTGTTTTTGAGAAAAACTATAATCTACCAACATTAAAA
>JAHDDQ010000060.1 GCA_020629275.1 Tenacibaculum sp.
TAACAGAACTATCCGTTGAAGCAGCTAAAGATCTTCTACCGTCAACTAAAGCAGTACCAACACTAGAGTTTACTAAATTAGATAAAGATGGTGTAGATACATTACTTTCAGATATTGAATAGTAAGCAATACCTTCAGCATTTGCATTCATAATTACATCAAAGCCAGTTTCAGTAACATTATTAAAGCTAATGCTTAATGATGGCCCTTGAGTAATATTATTTTTTGGAGTGTAGTTAACATCTTCTTCTTGATCACAAGAGGTAAAAGTTAAAGCTATAGAAAGTAAGCTTAATGTTAAATATTTTATATTGAATTTCATTTTTTTAGAATTTTAAATCAAGAACTGTTGTTATATCATCAAGAAAAGTACGACCAGTGCTAGCCTGTGTTATATCTATTGAAAAACTTAGTTTAATCGAATTAGCACAAGTAGAAAAATTACTTTTTGCATTATCAAGCTTTAAGTAATACCCCCATTCATTATCAGTTTGAGCATAGAAAAAAGCTAACCCGTTACTCAACGGATCTCCACCATCTATTGGTATAATTTTAGGTTTAGAAGGATCTGTCATATCAAGTGTAATAGATAGTTCTCCACCTGAAGTAATATTTTCATTCCACCTAGTGAATTGAGGAGCTAATATACCTTCTATTTTATATGTTACAGTTGTAGCTGTTTGAGCAGTGACTGTAAAAGTAGCCTCAGAAGGCTTTTCCCCAGCACTAGCACTTGAGGTTTCAGTCCCACTAGATTTACCTGAGAATAACTTATCAGTTAATGGACAATCATCTTCTATCAATGTTACAACAAATGAATTAGCCTTGTTATCAGGACCTGGAAGACCAACTGTTAACCCATTAGAAGCTGTACCTAGTGTAATAGTAATGGTCTTATTAGCCTCTGGATTAGAGTTATCAATAGGCATTATTTGAATTGTGTCTTCATATTGATCTGGTCCAAAACTAAGGGAAGTTTTAGTTCCAACAACTGAATAATCAGTACCTGCAACAGCATCAGAACTTGCAACAGTAAAGTCTAAAGTGAAACTTTCAGCTTGAGCAGCTGGAACACTTGCATATACTTTTACAGTTAAAGGAGATGATGCACTTTCTGATATGCTACCAGAGGTTGTTGCATTGAAAGAGACAAAACTTTCTCCTTCGTAAATATTTTCGTCATTATCATTTTTATTACATGATGATAATACTATCATACTTAATAATAAAACTGATACTTTATTTATAATTTTTTTCATTGTTATTTGAGTTTTAGTATCCAACATTATTTTCATTAATACTATCATTAGCATCAATTTCGTTTTGAGGAATTGGCCAAATCATTTCTGGGTTAGGATAAGCGATAGTAGAAATAGTTGATGGAGAAGCAACTTGCCCTCTAACTATATCTTGTTGCCATCTAACTAAGTCATATAATCTATGTCCTTCGAAAGCTAACTCTTTTCTTCTTTCTAACATAACTTCTGCTAATAAAGCAGCACCAGTTGAAGTTGTAGCAGGAGCTGTTGGGTTAGCTCTCTGAACAATTGCATTTAGAGCATTTTGTCCTACTGTTGCACTACCTCCACCTCTAGCTGCAGATTCAGCTAAGTTAAGATAAACTTCAGATAATCTTAATACAGGAATATTGTTAGTCCAAGCTAAAGGGAATTTAAAGTTAAAAGTAACTCCACCATTAACTCTAAACCAATTGTTTCTAACGTCACCCGTAGCATATAAACTTGTTATATCTGACGTTGGGATTAAATCTCCATATCCACCATTACCAGCATCTCCTTTGTCGATGTAAATAGATCCTAATGCATCAAAACCATTGTTATCATCTGTAGTAGAAACTAATTGTAAGATAACATCCTGCTCCATAGTTCCATCCCAATTGCTCATGTAAGTAGCGTTAGTACCTAAAGAGTAAGCACCACTAGTTACAACTGCATTTGCAGCAGTGTAAGCTTTAGGATAATCAGCTTTATATAAATATACTTTAGATAATAAAGCTTGAATACCAGTTTTAGTAAATTTAGAATTTAACGGGTAGTTAGCGTTAGGTAATAATCCCATTGCTTTTGTCAAATCATCAATTATTTGATCATAAACAGCAGTAACAGTAGCTCTAGGAGAATGTCTTGGCTGACCATATTGAATTAATAAAGGAACACCCAAGTGACCTCCATTTCCATCAGCACCAGGTGCTACAGAAGCATCAGTAGTGTTGTAAGGAAAAGCAAATGTTCTTACTAAATCAAAATGAGCTAAACCTCTGATAGCATATGCGTGTCCGTTAATCTCATTAATTTGAGCTGGAGAAGCATCAGCAGCACTAGCAGAGAAGTTTAATACTGTATTAGCAGCATTAATATTTTTATACAAGTTATCCCAAACATTAGTTAAAAAACCATTAGTAGGTAAAACAGAATATTGATACTGTGTTAAATATCTACCAGAGTTTGATGGACTAACTAAAATGTTATCAGAAGAAACTTCCGGAGAAACAAATAACTCTCTACCATAATAATCTCTTCTATTCATTAAGTCATACATACCATCAACAGCTGCAGTTGCAGAAGTTAGATTACTAATACTAGATCCAACTTCTACGTTTGTAATAGGTGCTGAATCAATATCAACGTCATTACATGAATTAAGCGTAATTGCTAAGCTTAATAATCCTATATATTTTAATCTTGTTATTTTCATTGTCATTATATGTTTAAAATGATACATTTAATCCTAATGATACAGTCTGAGCATTAGGATACACAAACCAGTGAGTACCATTTAAAAGTTGTTCTGGATCACCGTTAAAGTTAGAGAAAGTTAATAAATTAGTTCCTTGTAAGTAAATTCTAGCATTAGAAAAGAACGTATTATTTAAAGCATCTTGAGGTAAATTATAACCAAGGTTAACATTACGTAAACGAATGAAAGATCCATCCTCTAACCAACGTGTTGACTGTTGGTTACTTTGAGAACCATTACCAGTAATCCTTCTTGGGTTAGCACTAATGTCTCCAGGTTTTTGCCATCTATCTAATTGTTCTCTAGATTGATTGAATCCGTAAAAAGCACCATCAGAGTTAGTTATACGAGATGTACTGTTGTAAATCTGATTTCCTTCTTGGAATGTAAAATTAGCTGTGAAATCAAAGTTTTTATACTTTAAGTTTGTAGAAAAAGACCCAAAATAATCAGGGTTAGCTTTTCCAACTCTTTCTCTAGAAGCTTGCGCATAATCAAAAGTGATATTATCGTTAGCATCTAACCACATTGGAGCTCCTGTAGCAGGATCAACACCAGCCCATCTTTGTAAATAGAAAGTTTCCCAAGCCTGACCCACTTCTCTAATTTTTGTTCCAGCAGGACCAACAGTACCAGGGTCTAATGCAGTAACTTCATTTTTAATTTTAGTTACATTACCAGAAATATTCCAAGTTAAATCATTGCTCTGAATAACGTCATAAGAAAGCTCTAATTCGATACCTGAGTTGTTAAACGCTCCAGCATTAACAAAACTTTGATTAAATCCATTTGAACCTTCTATATTTTGAGGGAAAATTAAATCATCAGTTTGTCTATCAAAGTAAGCTACTTCACCATTAAGTCTATTATTAAATAAACCAAACTCTAAACCAACATTAAACATTTTTTGCTCTTCCCACTTTAAATCAGGGTTTCCTTGAGTTGAAGAAGGAAATGATGCCGGATTTCCATTATAAGTATCATTTAAAGACAATGTAAAAGCATCATATCTGTTAGAGTTTAAGTTACCTTGAACACCATAACTTGATTTAAGCTTTAAAAGGTTTAACCAATCAGCTTTCATAAAAGACTCATTAGTTATGATCCAGTTAGCACCAACAGACCAGAATGTACCCCACTTGTTATTAGGACCAAATCTTGAAGAACCATCTCTACGTACTGTAGCATTTAAGTTATATTTTTGGTTAAACTCGTAATTAGCATTCAAGAAGAATGATTTGATACTAGAATTTCCAATATTACTAAAGTGATTTGAAACTTCAGCAGCATTTCCTACATCTTGTAAAATACTGTTAGGTAGTTTTTCAGCAGTTACACCAAAGTCATCAAAACCTTCTTTATTAATTTCGTAACCAGCTAAAGCATTTACACTATGTACATCATTGAAAACTTTTTTCCAATTTAATGTAGAAGTTAATGTCCAGTTATAAACATCCTGAAAAGTTCTAGTTGCAGAACCTCCAGACGGGCTACTTGTATTTGAAGGACTATTGTATTGTCTGTAGTTAAAGAAAGATTTATCGAAACCAAATTGAGTTCTAAATGTCAAATTGTCCATAAGATCTAGTTCTCCATAAACACTTGAGATAATTCTGTCAGTTACACCAACTTCTCTATCATAAAGTAAATTTTGTACAAAAGAAGTACCTCCTGTAACTGGATTAATTGGATTTGGTAATCCGTTGTCTAAATAAGGAGCCGTAGTAGGTCTGAATAAATAAGGAGCAAGTACTGGACTTGCAAAGAAAGCAGACTCAGCTAAAGCAGTTAACTGTGTAGTTCTACTTAAACTTACATTAGTACCAACTCTAGACTTATCAGAAGTCTCAGCATTTAAATTTAAATTTAAGTTGAATCTTTCAATACCAGAACCAACAGCAATACCTTCTTGGTTTAAATAACCTAAAGAAGTTCTGTAATTTACTTTTTCATTACCACCAGCAACAGAAAAATTGTAACGCTTAGTTACCGCTTTCCAGTCTCTGTAAGCAACATCATTCCATCTAGTATCTACATCGTTGTTAGGAGTTCTAAGAAGAGCTTGTGCAGGTGTGAAACCAGCATTAATATCAGATTCTCTTTGTAACTCAATAAATTCACTAGTGTTTAATGATTGATATTTAGTTACTGCTCTTGCAGAAATACCAACTTGTGAACTGAAGTCGAACTTAGCTTTACCTTGCTTACCTTTTTTAGTTGTAATCATAATAATACCATTCGAAGCTCTAGCTCCATAGATAGATGTAGAAGATGCATCCTTAAGGATAGTTACACTTTCTATATCAGAAGGGTTAATGTTGGCTAAAGGATCTCTGTTACCAGCATCCAAACCACCACTACCTAAGTCACTAGCACTATTTGCAGAAATAGCAACACCATCAACAATGTATAATGGTTCTTGGTTTCCGTTTACAGAAGCCGAACCACGAATTCTTACTGCACTATTAGCACCTGGTTGTCCAGATTGACTAACAGACAATAAACCAGGAGCCTGACCTTGTAAAGACTCAGCAACATTGGCTACAGGAATACTTTCAATTGTTTCTGCTTTTATCGTAGAAATAGAACCAGTAGTGGCTCTTTTTGCTTTCGTACCATAACCTACAACTACAACTTCTTCAAGTAAATTGTCAGTTTCTAACGTCACATTGATAACGCCAGAAGTTCCAACTACTCTTTCAACAGTCTTCATTCCAACAAAACTAAAAACAAGAACGTCTCCAGTATTAGCTGTTAATGAATAATTACCATCGAAATCTGTTTCTGTACCATTTGTTGTTCCTTTTTTTAATATACTAACCCCAGGTAGTGGACCTGTCTCATCCGAAACAGTACCTGAAATTGTCTTTTCTTGAGCAAAGGATATTTGCACAATAAACGCCATCAGCAGCGTTAAAATTCCATTAAACTTTGTCTTCATTGTATAATTATTTGAATTAATTGCCTGCTAAAATCTTAATTTTCTCTTAAATAAACAATTTTTTAACAAAAAAGAATTTCTTTTTTATTGTTAAACTTTAATATTTATAAATTATTTTTAATAAAAAGGTATAAAAATAGAGGATTGATTACTCAATCCTCTATTTTTTGTGTATTTGTAAGTGTTTTATTGTGTTTTCTACAAAAACTTGCCTTCTTTGAATTCTATATTTATTTTTTCGAAAGTTTTATCTGGATCTATTAAACTAACGATTTTTAGTAAACCATAATAAGTTTTCCCATCTCTTTCGACACTATATGAATAGTAATCATTTGTATCAACATTAGATAAATCTGTTGTTTTCGTACCAGAATCAAACTGATTCTTAGTGTCGAATAAGTCACCAGAATCAAATAAAGTTTCATTTTCTGTAGTTGTTAACGAAGATTTTACAAACATAATTCCCGAACTAGCTGTTCCTTTGATTGTCCTAGGGAATTCATAAGTGATTTCAGGGTTAGAAGCATCTCTACTAATAAAGTTATAAGATATGGCATCATTACTACCCATAGTTACAGTTTTAGAATCTCCCATAAGCTGTGAAACTATAGCAATTTTAGAACTCAAAGTATCTTTGGTGATGGAATTATCCAAGATATACCTAAGATAAATGGTATCACCAATCGTAGCACTATACCTATCAAATATTGTATTTGAGTTCATTAATTTCAAAGTATCGTTGGCAGAGTTGTTAAATGTAAAACCATCAGTAACATAAGAACCCATTTTATTTTTTTTCCATTCTAATAATTCAGTCGCATTTTTATGATCAACAGAGTTATTAATCATAACAACATATATTGAGTCTGGAGATTGATAAGGAATTTTGGTTAATGTTGCAGCATCTGTTCCTTCAATTGATATACTACCAGCTCTTGAGACTGATATAGTGAAACCTTTCGACAAACTTGTACCATCTGATAAGTTAGCAATGACTTCGAATTCTAAGTTACCTGTTCTGTCTTTGCTAAAGAAAGGTTTAAATATAGAAGTGCTAAATATTGCAGTATTACCAGTTACGGTGGCAGTTCCAGTAGCAGTACCGTTGGGAAAACCTTTTAATATATCAACACTTTGTAAAGTTACATCAGGTTTAACTTCAGTAGGACTAAATGTTAATGTAACATCTGAATCATCATCAAATAAAGTTATACTCGAAGTAGATAATGATATATTACCAGTAAAATTAAAGTCTACTGCAGTTTCATTTTCATTACAAGATACAAGTAGAAATTGTATTGAGAAAATGTATATTAAATATTTAATACTATTTTTTTTCATTTTTTTCATTTTTAAATTGATAAACTCTACTTATTGATCCCACCACATTCTTTGTGTTCTATTTTCAGAAGATGATAAGTCTTTGAAATTCTTGTTGTATAATCTTTCAGTCTGAGGATAAGGCAAACGACGTGGTATCTCATTTATCTCTAAATTACTACTATATGGATTAGTGGTTAAATTAGGGAAACCAGTTCTTCTCCAATCAGTCCAGCTTTCCATCTGAGTATATAAAGCTTTGTATTTTTCATTCATTATGGTTGCTAAAGATGTGACTGGTAAAGAACTCAAGTATGTGTTAATTTCAGATTTTGCTATTCCTAGCATTTCCATATTTGCAGTTATAGCAGCAACTAATGCATTTGTTGCAGCGACTGTACCACCTTGTCTGAAGCGTACTTCAGCTTCTATAAATTTCATTTCGTGAAATGTGTATAGAAGTAAATCAGAGTTGAAGTTTCCATAGAAACCACCATTTTCTCCGCTAGAGCTTGTGTTATTCATTTTTTCAAAAATAGCTTTCCTAGGATCATTAGTAATCATCTTAGCAAATGGTGTTCCAGTAACGTAGTCAAGATCTGTTCGATCTACGGTAAACTGTGCCCATGGATTCCCTTTAATAGCTGTAGATTCATAAGAGATAACAGCATTATCACTATTTGATGTTAAAGCATTATTTAACTCATTGAGAATATCAGTAGCATTGTATTGAGGAAGTTTCGATAAATGATTTAAATGACGAGCTTTTATTGCATGTGCTAATTTTATCCATTTATCTAGATCACCACCATATATTTGATCAAAACCTGATAAATTTAAAGAGCTAATTCCATTTTTTCCTAAAGAGCTAATTCCTTCGTCACAAAGTGAAAGAATAGTCGAATAAATATTTTCTTGACTATCATACATAGGGTTAAGGTTATCAGCACCTTGAAAAGCTTCTGTATATGGAATATCTCCAAATAAGTCTGTTAAAGTGCCTAAGTTTATTGCCATAAGAATTTTAGCAACACCAACGTAATGATTAGCCCCTTGCATATTACCTTGCTTAATTATTACATCTAAATCTTTCATAGCTCCTCCGTACCAGTTGTTCCCCCAGTCGTTATTAGAGTTACTTTCAGTCAGTGCATATCTGTTGTATGCTAATGCTTGACGACCATTACCTTTTGATCTTTGGACTAAAACTTCCGTAATTCTAGCTAACTCATCACCATGAGGCCAACCTGTTTGTTGTTGAGCACTAGTTAATAGATTATTAACCTCCGCAGTTTGTAATTGGCTAGGATCAGTTGAAAACCCTTCAACGAAATCTTTTGTGCAGCCAACAAAAACAAATACTAAGAGTGTAGCTAATATTATATTTTTTGTTGTTTTCATGTTTTCTTTCATTATTAATTAAAAAGTAGCTTTTATGTTAACCGAATAACTTCTGGTATTTGGCATATTAAAATAATCTAGACCTTGCGAGTTAGTCGCACCAGATAAATTTGTTTCTGGGTCTATTCCTGAGTAGTTAGTCCATAAAAGTAAGTTTCTACCAGTAAATGTAACTTTAAGTCCGTCAACAAAAGTGTTGTCTAACCATTTATCTTTAAATGTATATCCTAAGTTAACATTTCTTAGTCTTACCCATCCGCCATCTTCAACAAAAGGTTCTGAAGCACCTGTGAATCCAGACAAAGAAGCTCCTGCATAAGACTGCCAGTCATTTATTATAGGTGTCGTATTTGGCTGTCCTGTAGATTTAGAAATACCAGGGTAAACAAAATATTCTCCTCTATTTGGAACCTGTTCTCCATGTGCACCAAAGAAGTATAAAGCTCCTTTTGTACCATTCCATAAATCTCCACCTTTTCTAATATCAAATAAGAAAGAGAAATCTAAGTTTTTGTAAGATAACGAGTTAGTTATTCCTGCAATCCAATCTGGATTTGGATCACCAATAATATCTGTTGCTGCCGCTGTAATAGGATATCCATTGTCGTCAATTAAAGTGTTTCCATTTGCGTCTTTTTCCCATACTTGTCCGTATAAAGTACCGTATGCCTCACCTTTAACCAATCTACCATTTGCTGAGTTAAATCCTCCAGGTAGAGAAATTACATCAACTCCATCTGCTAATTTTTCAACTTTATTTATATTTTTCGTCCAAGACCCAGATAATGTCCAAGAAAAATCGTCATTCTTAATAATGTCAGCAAAGAACTCAAGTTCATAACCTTTATTCACCATTGTACCAGCATTAATCCATTGATTAGTGATACCAGATGAAGCTGCAACTGGCACAGCAAGAATAAGGTCTTCAGATTTATTGTTGTAATATGTGAACTCAATTCCATATCTGTTATTTGCGAATTTTAAATCAGTACCAACCTCAAAATTTGTTAGTTTTTCTGGCTTGAGTAGTGGGTTACCAGCTGCATTACCAAAAGTGTAAGAAGTAACACCATTTAAAGGAAATGTTGTACCATTTGTCCATCCTGTAACAGCACCACCAATTCCATAATATGTTTCAGTAATTCCGAAAACTGGCTGGTTACCTACTTGTGCATAAGAAGCTTTTAACTTACCAAAAGATAATATATCAGGATCAATTCCGAAGGCGTCAGAAAAAACAAAACTTGAACTAATCGATGGGTAGAAGAATGTTTCATCAGTTTGTGGTCCAAATGTCGATGCAGATTCAAGTCTACCAGTTAATGTCATGAATAAGTAATTCTTGTATCCAAAAGTAGCATCAGCATATAAAGCTGCGGTTCTTATTTCAGAAGGTGTAGTGTTAAAGATAGCTGGGGCAGTAATTGTACTTGCATTAGCTATATTATTAAAACCCTGTACCTGAAGTCCATCACCTTGTACACCAGTTCCTTTAAATAATCTGCTATTTATGTTGTAACCTAAAGTACCATCGAAAGTAATATCATTAGTAAAGTTATAGTCAAAGGAAGCAAAGAAATTATGATCTAATTCCATTCTATCATTACTTCCTTGTGTAATTCTACCAGCAGGAGCAGTTCTAGAGTTTATTGCAATAAAGTCATTGAAAAACCTAGTATAATAATCAGCACCACCTCGATAGTTTAACTTAATTTCAGGAGTCAAATCATATTTAAGGTTCAAATTTGAAATAACTCTATTAACTTCATCTGTATAAGGACTCATGTTTATTGTCCAGTATGGGTTGTCATAACCAACTCCGGCACGATAATTTCTTTGACTTCCATCAGCGTTTAAAAAAGCGCTTTGATCTCTAGCATTTGTTGTTCCGTTAGAATTATCAAAAGACGGAGGAGTTCTAAGTAAACCTAGCATTAAACCAGAAGTATTTGATCCCTGTTGAATTCTTCTACCTTTGGTATTTGCGTATTTTATTGATGCCCCAACTTTGAATTTATCGTTTATAGAAGTATTGATATTTGCAGAAATATTATTTCTTTTGAATGTGTTTCGAGGAACTATACCTTCTTCATCTAAATTAGCTGCAGAAATAAAATATCTTGTTTTAGCAGATCCTCCTGACAAGGAGAGGCTAATAGTTCTCTTTATCCCTTTTTGAAAAAAGTTTTGAGGATTGTTGAATGAAGGGACTGTACCTTGAGATCCAGGAACCATGTTAGCTGTATCGTCAGTAATGTTACCTGTAGCATCGAAACCTAGTTCACTTATTGCAGGTCCCCAAGAAAAACCACTTGTTGATCCACCAGCAAAACTTCCTAAACCTTGAGAATAAGTAGTATTAGTTTCAGGCAACTTATTTACTTCAGAAATTTCAAGACCTGTGTTAAGAGTAATTTTTACATCGGAATTATAACGGCCTTTTTTAGTGGTTACTAATACTACTCCGTTTGCAGCTCTTGAACCATACGCAGCTGTAGCTGCACCACCTTTAAGTATACTAACACTTTCAATATCATCAGGGTTTATATCAACCATTCTGTTAGATAAGGCAACACTACCTTGTAACGCGTTCGCATCAGAACCACCTTCATTAGTGACAGGGATACCATCTATTACAAATAAAGGTTGATTATTACCTGTAAAAGAAGCATTACCTCTAATTTTGATAAAAGAGGACCCTCCGGCGGCACCTGAGGAACTAGTGACTTGAACTCCTGAAGCTTTCCCAGATAAAGAGTTTACAATGTTTGTTTCTCCACCTTCTTTTATTCGCTCAGAATCTACAGTTGAAACATCATAACCTAAAGATCTTTTTTCTTTTGAGTTTCCTAAGGCAGTTACAACTACTTCTTCAAGTACATTGTCATTGCTCATAACAACATTCAAAGTGTTTGAAGTTCCTACAGTTTTTTCTACAGTTTTCATTCCAACAAATGAAAAGATAAGTACATTGCCTATTTTAGTTTTGATCGAATATTTCCCATCAAAATCTGTTTCGGTTCCAGTTTTTGTGCCTTTGATAAAAACACCAACTCCAGGTAATGGTCCTGATTCATCAGAAACAACTCCTGAAATCGTTTTGTTTTGCGCAAATGACATTTGCACAATGAACGCAAATAATAGCGCCAAAATTCCATTAAATTTTGTTTTCATAGTTTAGATTGTTTGAATTAATTTACGCTAAAATCTTAAAATTAACTTAAAAAAACAATAAAAATTGTTAATAAAATAAAGAAAATATAATGAATATGTTAAAAGTTGCGCTGTTTTTAAAAGAAACTTTTGAAAGTTGTTAAAAAGTTAATGTTACTCTTATTGAATGTGTTTTTTGTAGCGTTAATGTTGATTTCTAGGTTTTTAGTTCTAAAGGTAAAACCTAAGCCATAACCCAAAGTGCGAGTGATTTCTGTGTTAATATTTTCATAAACAGCTAAATCTGTTATAGAATAAACAAATGATTTTTTTGAAGTTAGGAACCTATATTCTAAATTCAAATATGAAAATTTTGATGCAAATATACTTTGCTGTTCAAAACCTCTAATCGATTTAGGACCTCCTATCCTGAATAATTCATTTGGTAAGTATCGATCAGTAAAAATCGCACCAGTATTGCTTTTTATATAAAAAGCGTTTCTGTTATTTAGCTTATAGTGGATTGAGCTAATAAGATTGATTTTCAATTGTTGATCTGTGTAGGTCGTAGTAGTTTTGTTTCCAACTAATGTATTTACATTAAAATAGAAACTGTTTCCTGGAAAAAATGCATAATCAATATTTTCATAAGAGAAACTTAAACCAAAATAGTTGGTATTGAAATTTTGGATGTCTACAGTGTTTTTTTCTTTCAATGTATTAGTAGATGTTTCGCTTTCATAAAGTAACCCTATTGCTGATTTGTTATTTAACTTATAGTTGAGTTCTGGTATAAATTTAGAGCTTAAAAAAGAGCTATCTTGTTTGTGTATCCCAAAGTTAATATCAGCAGAGATAGGTGAATTAAATATGAATGGGGTATTTATATTTAATTCAAAATTTTGTCGTTCACGTCCGTTACTGTTCCAATTTACAGTTAACTCTTCACCTGTATCGAAGATGTTTTTTAAAAATAAATTAATATTGCCGCTAAAAATTATTCCGTCAGATTGAGTAGAGTTGAAATTTAATAATCCTTGAAAGCTGCTTCTTTTTTTCTTCTTCAGGTACAAAAAAAGCTTAGTTGAGTTTTCATTAAATAATACTTCTGGTTCTTTGGTTTGTTCGATAAAATCTAAGGTTTTGATTTTTTGAGTTAAAATTGAAGTAGTTCTTTTGTTGAAAATAGAATTTTTGCCATTATTAAAATAGTATTTAAGATATGCTTTAGGAAAACTGGTGTAGCCTTTTATAATTATGCTATCAATAGTTCTCTTTTTTGATTCAGTTATTAGTAACGAACCAAAGAGTTTGTCCTTTTTGTAACTTAAATTAATTAATTGAATTTTGGTAAAAGGTTTTCCTTCTTTTTGGAATTTATCTTTTAATTGTGTCAGATATGTATTAATACCTCTAATATCCAGTTTTTTTATTTTAGTACTTAAGTTTTTAGGTACTTCAATATATATGGAGTCAGTTTTTTTACCCAAGTTTAAAACATAGAAGTTTTTATTTTCTATAGAGTAGGAGGAATCAATGAAATTGTGGAAAAAGCCCATTCTTTGTAAAGAATCTCTAATAGATTGAACACGGGAAATTATTTTTTTTCTCGATTTAAAACTTTTTAAAGTGTCAATTTTATTTAAAATAATGTTTTCTGTAGAATCTTTCGACAATAACTTAAGTGTTAAATTCTGTGAAAATGAATTCTTTACTAAACAAAGAGTAATAAAAATTAGTATTAAGTGTTTTTTTTTCAATAGATCAAAATTAGAAGCTAAAGTACATTAAAAACAGAAAATCTTAAGTTAATCTTTAATGTTAGTTTAAAAATAACTCATTGATATTTGAATAATTAGAAATTAATCGTACATTTGCACACTCTTAAAATTAGAGATTAATATTAATAAGTACAAACGAAAACAAGTAATTAATTAGTATGCCAACTATTCAACAATTAGTTCGTAAAGGAAGAACCAAAATAACTAAGAAGAGTAAATCGGCTGCTTTGATGGCTTGTCCTCAAAGACGTGGAGTATGTACGCGTGTGTATACAACAACGCCAAAAAAACCTAACTCGGCAATGCGTAAAGTAGCCCGTGTTAGATTGACAAATGGTAATGAAATAAACGCGTATATTCCAGGAGAAGGACATAACCTACAAGAGCATTCGATAGTATTAGTTAGAGGTGGAAGGGTAAAAGATTTACCAGGGGTAAAATATCACATTGTACGTGGAGCATTAGATACTGCAGGTGTTGAGGGAAGAACTCAACGTAGATCTAAATACGGTGCAAAACGCCCTAAAGACAAAAAGTAGTTTAATAATTAACTTTTTTAATGTAAAGACATGAGAAAAAGAAGAGCGAAAAAAAGAGTTTTGTTACCGGATCCAAGATTTAACGATCAGTTAGTAACACGTTTTGTGAATAACTTAATGTGGGACGGTAAGAAATCAGTAGCGTTCAAAGTTTTTTACGATGCAATGGATATCGTAGAAGAAAAAAAGACTGACGAAGAAAAGTCAGCACTAGAAATTTGGAAAGATGGTTTATCAAATGTAATGCCTCATGTAGAAGTTCGTTCTCGTAGGGTAGGTGGAGCAACTTTTCAAATCCCAATGCAAATTCGTCCAGACCGTAAAGTGTCTATGGCAATCAAATGGTTAATCAGTTATGCTCGTAAGCGTAATGAAAAAACTATGGCGCAACGTTTAGCAGCTGAAGTATTAGCAGCAGCTAAAGAAGAAGGTGCAGCGGTTAAAAAGCGTACAGATACGCACAAGATGGCTGAAGCAAATAAAGCATTCTCACACTTTAGATTTTAATAGAAATGGCTAGAAATTTAAAATTTACAAGAAATATTGGTATTGCTGCGCACATTGATGCCGGTAAAACAACAACAACTGAACGTATCCTATATTACACAGGAGTTTCTCACAAAATAGGTGAAGTACATGATGGTGCTGCAACTATGGACTGGATGGAACAAGAGCAAGAAAGAGGTATTACCATTACTTCTGCTGCTACAACTTGTGAGTGGAAGTTTCCTATAGAAAATGGAAATGCAACACCAGATACGAAGGGATATCATTTTAATATAATAGATACTCCAGGTCACGTTGACTTTACAGTTGAGGTAAACCGTTCATTACGTGTGTTAGATGGTTTAGTTTTCTTATTTAGTGCTGTTGATGGTGTAGAGCCTCAATCAGAAACTAACTGGAGACTTGCAGATAACTACAAGGTGCCACGTATTGGTTTTGTAAATAAAATGGATCGTCAAGGATCTAACTTTTTGGCAGTATGTCAACAAGTAAAAGATATGTTAAAATCTAATGCAGTGCCAATTGTTTTAAATATTGGTGATGAGGCAGATTTTAAAGGAATTATCGATTTAGTTAAGAACCGTGCAATTGTGTGGCATGATGAAACACAAGGTTCAACTTTTGATGTAGTTGATATTCCAGAAGACTTGAAAGAAGAAGCAAGAGAATTACGTGGTAAGTTAATCGAAGAGGTTGCTGCTTATGACGAAAACTTGTTAGAAAAATACATGGAAGATGAAGATTCTATTACAGAGGAAGAAGTACATGCTGCTCTTCGTGCTGCTGTAATGGATATGTCTATTATTCCTATGATCTGTGGTTCTGCATTTAAAAACAAAGGTGTTCAATTTTTATTAGATGCTGTTTGTCGTTATTTGCCTTCACCAACAGATAAGGATGCTATTGTTGGAACTGATCCAAATACAGGAGATCAAATTTCACGTAAACCAGACGTAAAAGAACCATTTTCTGCATTAGCATTTAAAATTGCTACAGATCCTTTCGTAGGACGTTTAGCTTTCTTCCGTGCTTATTCAGGACGTTTAGACGCTGGTTCGTATATTTTGAATAATCGTTCAGGGAAAAAAGAACGTATTTCTCGTATCTATCAAATGCACTCTAATAAGCAAAATGCAATCGATTATATCGAAGCTGGAGATATTGGAGCAGCTGTAGGATTTAAAGATATCAAGACTGGTGATACTATGTCTGATGAGAAAAATCCTATCGTTTTAGAATCTATGGACTTCCCAGATCCAGTAATTGGTATTGCGGTTGAACCTAAGACTAAAGCGGACGTTGATAAATTAGGTATGGCGTTAGGTAAACTTGCAGAAGAAGATCCAACGTTTACTGTAAAGACAGATGAAGCTTCTGGGCAAACTGTAATTTCAGGAATGGGAGAGTTACACTTAGATATTATTGTTGATCGTTTAAAGCGTGAATTCAAGGTAGAAGTAACTCAAGGTGAACCACAAGTAGAATACAAAGAAGCATTAACTGCTACTGCTGATCACAGAGAAGTTTATAAAAAGCAATCTGGTGGACGTGGTAAATTTGCAGATATCGTATTTACTATGGAGCCTGCCGAAGAAGGTCAAGTTGGATTACAATTTGAATCAACTATTAAAGGAGGTAACGTACCGAAAGAATTTGTTCCTTCTGTAGAGAAAGGATTCAAAGAAGCAATGAAAAATGGACCTTTAGCTGGATTCGAGATGGATTCTATGAAGATTACTCTTAAGGATGGTTCTTTCCACCCTGTAGATTCTGATCAATTATCATTCGAATTAGCTGCTAAAATGGGATATAAAGCTGCTGCTAAAGCTGCAAGAGCTGTTATCATGGAACCTATAATGAAACTTGAGGTGATCACACCTGAAGAGAGTATGGGAGACATCGTTGGAGATTTAAACAGAAGAAGAGGTCAGGTTAGTGACATGGGAGATAGAGCTGGAGCGAAAACTGTAAAAGCAACTGTTCCTTTATCAGAAATGTTCGGATATGTAACAACATTAAGAACTTTATCATCAGGTAGAGCAACATCTACTATGGAATTTTCTCACTATGCTGAAACTCCGTCAAATGTATCAGAAGACGTAATAGCTAAAGCAAAAGGTTAATTTACTAAATAGACAAAACGATGAGTCAAAAAATTAGAATAAAATTAAAGTCTTACGATTACAATTTAGTAGATAAATCTGCTGAGAAAATCGTAAAGACGGTTAAAAGTACAGGTGCTGTTGTAAACGGCCCAATACCTTTACCAACTCATAAAAAGATTTTTACAGTGTTACGTTCACCACACGTAAATAAAAAATCGAGAGAACAATTTCAATTATCAGCTTACAAACGCTTGTTAGATATCTATAGTTCTTCTTCAAAAACTATTGATGCGCTAATGAAGCTTGAATTACCAAGTGGAGTTGAGGTAGAGATCAAAGTATAAGTAATTTAACTTTCGGCTTATTTTGGTAAGTCGAAAGTTTTTTTTACTTTTGCAGCTCGAAATTTTATTCGAGCATATATTTTGAATGTAATATTCAAAATAGACATGTCCTGAGGGTTTCGCGAAGGAAAAACGGTTAAACACTAATTTTAAGAGCTAAAATGTGTTTATGCTCTTTTTTTTTGGAGATTTCCGAAGGAGAAAGAAACTTTAGTTTCAAAAATATATTATTAATTAAAGACGCGCTGGATAAAAATCTATCGTCTTAAATCTAAACAATTATGTCTGGATTAATAGGGAAAAAAGTAGGAATGACTAGCTTATTCGACGAGAACGGAAAGAATATTCCGTGTACCGTTATTCAAGCAGGTCCTTGCGTAGTTACCCAAGTCAGAACTGAAGAAGTTGACGGATACAATGCCTTACAACTTGGTTTCGATGACAAAAAAGCAAAGAGCTCAAACAAAGCTTTAGATGGCCACTTTAAGAAAGCTGGTACAGTTGCAAAGAAAAGAGTCGTTGAATTCCAAGGTTTCGAAGGTGAGTATAAACTGGGTGATTCAAACACTGTAGAGCATTTTACAGAAGGAGAATTTGTTGATGTTTCAGGAACATCAAAAGGTAAAGGATTCCAAGGAGTTGTTAAGCGTCATGGTTTTGCCGGAGTTGGTCAAGCAACACACGGTCAACACAATCGTTTAAGAGCACCTGGTTCTATTGGTGCTGCATCTTACCCTGCACGTGTATTTAAAGGAATGCGTATGGCAGGACGTATGGGTGGAGACAAAGTAAAAGTTCAAAATTTAAGAGTATTGAAAGTAGTTGCTGATAAGAATCTTTTAGTAATAAAAGGAGCAATTCCAGGTCATAAAAACTCTTACGTAATTATCGAGAAATAATGAAAGTAGCTGTATTAGATATCACAGGAAAAGATACTGGTAGAAAAGTTGAACTTTCTAATGAAGTATTCGGTATTGAGCCAAACGATCATGCTATCTATTTAGATGTAAAGCAATATTTAGCAAATCAAAGACAAGGTACTCACAAAGCAAAAGAAAGAGCTGAGATTACTGGTAGTACAAGAAAGATTAAGAAGCAGAAGGGAACAGGTACGGCTCGTGCGGGTAGTATTAAGTCTCCAGTGTTTAGAGGTGGTGGACGTGTTTTCGGACCAAGACCAAGAAATTACTCTTTCAAATTGAATAAGAATTTAAAGCGTTTAGCACGTAAGTCAGCTTTAAGTATTCAAGCAAAAGATAACAATTTAGTAGTAGTTGAAGATTTTAACTTTGAAACTCCAAAGACTAAAGAATTTGTTAAAGTGTTAAAGTCTTTAGAGTTAGACGTTAATAAAACATTATTCGTTTTAGGAGAAGAAAATAAGAATGTTTATTTATCATCTCGTAACATCAAAAATTCTAAAGTAGTAAATGCCACAGGAGTAAATACTTACAATGTATTAAATGCAAAGAAAGTAGTTATTGCTGAAAGCACTATAGAAGGAATTCAATCTAATTTAAGTAAATAGGATTTTCAGATATGAGTATTTTAATAAAACCTATTATTACGGAAAAAGCGACAGGAGATAGCGAAAAATTTAATCGTTATACATTTGTCGTAAACAAGAATGCTAACAAAATCCAAATAAAGGATGCTGTTGAAGCTGCTTACGGTGTAACAGTGGAAAAAGTAAGAACTTTAAACCACCCTGCATTAAGAAAAACTAAGTTTACTAAGAAAGGTTTAGTATCTGGTTTAACTAGCGGTTACAAAAAAGCTGTTGTTCAGTTAGCAGAAGGAGAAATTGATTTTTATAACAATCTATAAGAATAAGAAAGACAAATGTCAGTTAGAAAATTAAAACCAATAACACCAGGTCAGCGTTTTAGAGTTGTGAATGGGTTCGACACCATCACTACTGATAAGCCGGAAAAGTCATTATTGGCACCGATAAAAAGAACTGGAGGTCGAAACAATCAGGGTCGTATGACTACGCCAAACAGAGGTGGAGGACATAAGAGAAGATATCGTATTATCGATTTCAAAAGAAATAGATATAACGATCCTGCTACAGTATTAACTATTGAGTACGATCCAAATCGTACAGCGTTTATCGCTTTAGTTCAATATGCTGATGGAGAAAAGCGTTATGTGATTGCACAGAACGGTTTAAAAGTAGGTCAAACAATCGTTTCAGGAAAAGAAGCTACACCAGATGTTGGTAACGCAATGTTCTTAAGCGATATTCCTTTAGGAACAACTATTTCATGTATTGAATTACGTCCAGGACAAGGAGCTGTTATGGCTCGTTCTGCAGGTTCTTTTGCTCAGTTAATGGCAAGAGATGGTAAGTACGCTACAGTTAAGTTACCTTCAGGAGAAACAAGATTAATTTTGTTGACTTGTTTAGCTACGATAGGAGTGGTTTCTAACTCAGACCATCAATTACTAGTATCTGGTAAAGCGGGTAGAAGTAGATGGTTAGGTAGAAGACCTAGAACTAATGCTGTTAGAAAGAACCCAGTAGATCACCCAATGGGAGGTGGTGAAGGACGTTCTTCTGGAGGACATCCAAGATCTAAGAATGGTATACCTGCTAAAGGTTATAAGACTAGGTCTAAGACTAAGGCTAGTAATAAGTATATTTTAGAACGTAGAAAGAAATAACATATCATGGCAAGATCATTAAAAAAAGGACCTTACGTTCATTATAAGTTAGAGAAAAAAGTGTTAACTAACGTTGAGGCAGGAAAAAAATCAGTAATCAAAACTTGGTCTAGAGCAAGTATGATTACTCCTGATTTCGTTGGTCAGACAATTGCTGTTCACAACGGACGTCAGTTTGTACCAGTTTATGTTACAGAAAACATGGTAGGGCACAAGTTAGGAGAATTTTCACCAACTCGTTCATTCCGTGGACATGCTGGTGCGAAAAATAAAGGAAAAAAATAGTAGGAAATTATGGGAAGTCGTAAACATAACATG
>JAHDDQ010000061.1 GCA_020629275.1 Tenacibaculum sp.
ATTGAATTTAATTGCAGATAAAGAAGTTTCAACTTCTGAAGACATGACAAAAGAGGAGCTAAAGATTGTACTAGAAAGAGTGAAAGTAGAGACTGAAGAAATTTTAGCAGAAGATAAGATAGCAGGGCTAAAATAATTATAATAATTTACTCTTTATTATCTTGTTAAATGAGATATAATCAAACATGAATTTATGAAGGTATACATTGTTATCTTGAGAGGAATTAATGTTGCAGGTAAAAATAAATTACCAATGCAAGAATTAAGAACCATATTGAATGATCTTAACTTCTTTTCAGTAAAAACATACATTCAAAGTGGTAATATCATTTTAAAGAGTAATGAAAGCAGAAAGAATATTTCTGATAAAATAAAAGAAGCTATAGATAAAAAATACGATTATGACGTTCCTGTTATAATACGCACAATGGAAGAGTGGCAGACAGCGATTGATAACAATCCTTACAAAGAGGTCGATGAAAAACAGCAATATTTCACCTTTTTATCAGAAACCTCAAATATTAAATCGTTTGAAGTAAACTCTAAAGAAGATGAATTAACTATTACGAATGCTATGGTATACGTTAATGCAGTCGGTGGATATGGGAAAACAAAATTGACAAATAATCTATTTGAAAAGAAATTAAATGTAATAGCGACAACACGTAATTTAAAAACGACATTAAAGCTGTTTGCATTAGCTAAAGAAATTAATTAATCAGTTATTCTAAATGAAATAGTTTGTTTTCAATATCATTTTTTAATGACCTAAAAATATAATAATGAGTGAAAAAAAAGTAACACCAAGAGGAGCTTATCCACATGTAAAAATAGTAGGAGACTTTATTTTTGTGTCAGGAACAAGTTCTAGACGAGCAGACAATACCATTGCAGGTGTAGTATTAGTCGATGAAATGAATACTAAGAAATTGGATATAGAAGTACAAACGAGAGAAGTTCTAAAAAACATCGATAAAAATTTACAAACAGTAGGAGCAAGTTTAAAAGACGTAGTAGATGTTACTACATTTTTAGTAAATATGAACGATTTTGCAGGTTATAATATAGCATACGCTGAGTTTTTCGACAAGCAGACTGGGCCAACACGAACCACAGTTGCTGTTCATCAATTACCTCATCCAGATTTAGTTGTAGAAATTAAGGTAACTGCCTATAAAAAATAAACTCAGATAAAAACATCTTTTGTTATAGAAAACGGAAGGTGTTTTTATTATAATTCCCTACCTAAAGAATCTACTTTTTTCAAAATATCAGGTATCCTATATTCACCAGCCATTTCTTTAATTTTTTGAGCAGCAAAATCTAAGTCTATTCCCATAGTAGTTATGTATAGTGGTTTTTTACTTTCGCCTCTTAATACAGCTTTTTTTTCAGTATTAATTTTAGCAAAATTATTTTTAGCCACTCCAATGATAGGGATTCTAGGGTTTAATTTTTCGTATAAATATCCACCAAGCCCAAGTTTTCTTTCGTCATTTAAAATAACAAAACCGTCTATTACAATAGCTTCGCATTGAGTTAAATTTATTTGCGCTAATAAACTAACAATACAAGGAAGTTCTCTTTTGTAAAATTCTCCAGAAAC
This sequence comes from Tenacibaculum sp., assembly GCA_020629275.1. Lineage (GTDB taxonomy): Bacteria > Bacteroidota > Bacteroidia > Flavobacteriales > Flavobacteriaceae > Polaribacter. The sequence goes on from JAHDDQ010000061.1 coordinate 1,607, forward strand.
ATATTCGCTAATTCCGGATAAAGTTTCTTCATAGACATTGGTTTCTTCGGTATCTTGCCATTTTTCAAATTGTATGGCAACCGTTTTTGCTTTGTCTTCGTAATAATAGGTGTCGAATGCTAAAATCAATGTTTATGAAATTTAAATGTTAATAAGGAGTCGCAGTTTTAAGAGCTACAATGAATCAATATTATTTTTATCTCTTCTATGATTTTCGAACATTTCAATAGCTGCCTTCAGTAAACCTAAATAACCAACACCTAGAACGATTACTCCCATAGACACATCTTTCAATTTACTAACCCCAGTTTTAGTGTACCCTACGATTCCTGAAACAATTAAAGTAAAAGTAATAATGCTCATAATAACTAATGCTATTTTACCTTTTACAGGATGTTCCCAGATTTTTCTTGATAGTTTATTTTGAGTTTTAGTAGTATCTTGTAATGTAGAAAAGCTTAAAGCCAAACCAATAAATATAAAGACAGTATTGATATTTTGAAAAGCAAGATCAACATTCTCTTTGGTATATTTTGTACTATCGAAATGAGGTTTAAATGCATAAAATAGACCAATTAAAATTAAAGGATATTGTAAATAGCTTATGTAATGAAAGAATAATTTTATTTTCATTTTAGATCCCTATTTTGGTATTTATTTCTCTAACCCTTTTTGTAAAGCTTCCTTTATACCTTCTAAATTTTCGGAAAAAGCCATCATTTGACTTAAAATTTGTGCCATTTCGTTCTTATCACCAAACCCTTTTAATTTATTGTTCTTTACGAATGTTTCTTTTATAGTATTCCATCTATTACGATCTTCTTCAGAGAGGTTATTCACTAGTTCTTTATATTTTAAAAGGTTTCCTTCTGCTGCGGAAGTCAACGTTTGTGATTCGCTTTCGTAATGAGACAATAATAAACGATTTAACTCATCATCGTTCATAATAGGAACAACTTTGGCAACCAATTTATTCATATCACGATAAGAACCTTGAAGTTTAAAAGAAGGTTCAGTTCTGTAATCATCTTCCATGGCAGCAGATTGTATGTAAGCTTGATTAACTTTCATAATCGTATTCCTAACTGTAATTACTTTCTCAAGTACATTCGTGTAATCTTGAATTTCTTGCTTTGTATGGTTTCCTTTTAAATTAACCTCTGCAGTATTATTTTCAACCTTATCAACTAGCGCATATACATCTTCAAAATACTTACTACTTAATTGATGTAATATAGGGTTTGAAGTTAATGCGTTTTCAATTAAACTTAATTTAAATAAATGTGCAGTATCTCCAATGATATCTCCAAGATTGTAAATATCTGCTCTGTTGGCTAACATATCTGGAATCTGGAATCGATCACCGCTTTCAGTATATGGATTCCCCGCCATAATTACACAAAATTTCTTTCCACGTAAATCATACGTTTTAGGCTTGCCATTATAAACACCTTCTATTTTTCGTGTTCCATCAGATAAGGAAATAAATTTTTGTAAAAACTCAGGATTACAGTGTTGTATGTCATCTAAATATAACATTACATTATCACCCATTTCAAATGCTAAATTCAATTTTTTTAACTCTTCTCTGGACGCTGAGTTATTTGCAGCCATTGGATCTACAGAAGTAACTTCATGACCAATTGCAGGACCATTTATTTTCATAAATACCAAACCTAAACGATTAGACAAATATTCCATTAACGTTGTTTTACCATATCCTGGAGGAGAAATCAATAATAACATTCCCATTCTGTCAGTACGTTTATTGTCACCAACAGTTCCAAGTTGTTTTGATAAATTATCTCCTATTAAAGGAAAGTAAACTTGATCAATTAGCTTATTTCTAACAAAAGAGGATAATACTCTTGGTTTGAACTCCTCCAATTTTAGATCATCTTTAAGTTCTTCCGTAACTTTTTGTTTGACCTCTTTGTAGGTATTAAAGTTGGGTACTTCTATCTCTGTAAACTGTTCTAGTTCTTTTACAAATTGATGGTAGTTAAATTTAAAAGTCCCGTCTGTAATAGTAGCGTGGTTTCCTTTTAAATGTTTAACAATTTCAGTAGGATGTACAGTTTTTATGGTCGTGTTAGCTTCATGTTCGAATAAAAGAGTGCAAACAATCTCATCTTCATAAATGGTAGAAGAGCCTTCTTTTTTTGTTAAAAATGAAGAGACCCATTGCTTAGCTAAATTGATTTTAGCTACATAGTTTTCGATTTTTTCGATACTTGTTTTAAACTTATGTAAAGCATCTTGTTTTTTAAGAGTTTTTATAAATTCATCTTTTAAAGTAAAAGCATCTGTACTTATTTGAAAGGTATTGTTTTGACATAATTCTTCAAATAAATAATTGGCGATTAAACCTGCATCATTAGCTACGTATAAAGCTGATCTTGTAATGAATTCCTGAATTGAATGTGTTAAGGTTTCAATTATAAAAGTAAATGTATCACTATCAGGAAAAATAGTTAAAACCTCGCCAGAAGCTTTAATATTGGTGTTAAAATCCTGTTGTTTTTCTTCCGGGAGTGAGTTCCAAAAATATTGAGCATAAGCACGTGTGTTTGGCCCGTATGTGAGTATTCCTAACTCATGGTGTTTATGCACTAAAGTGTATAAAATTATGCTAGCATCAACATCGTGTACTCCTTTAACGTAACCTTCAGCATATAAATTACTACTTTCCTTTTGGACAAATTGTAATAATTCCGATTCCGTTTTTTTGATTAAGCTAGCCTTAGGATTATTTTTGAAAATTTTATATGCCAAATAAGCAGCTCTATACGTGTTTTTGTTTTCAGAAACTAACTCTTGATTCCAATACTTTTTAGAGTTTAAAAGTATATCATTTTCTATAATCTCATAAAAATCTGTACCTGTTAAATGATAATATAATTGTTCGTTTTTATATATAATTGTTAGGTCTAGTATTTGTTTATTTACACCAAATTTATGTTTACCTAGTTTAATAACGTTTTCTCCGTCTTCATATAAATCTTGCTTATCTTTCAATTTACGTAAAGCATCTTCTTTAGCTACTTTTAATTGTGTTTCAATAGCTTCTGCTTTACCAGCATCATTTAATTCTTTTAGTTGATTAATGATATCTCTAACTTTGCTAATCATTAAATCAGCAGCAAAATACCCGTTTATATCTTCAATACTATCAAACGATTGAGCTTTTTTGGTGGCTCCTTTTAAAATACGCTCAGAAGCTGTTTGTAGAGCCACAGCTTTCTTGTTTCGTTTTTCAATCAGATTGTTTTTACGAGTATCGAAAGCGCTATGAATTTCTTCACGCTTTTCAATAATTTGGATGATAAACTCTTCGAAATCTGCAAATTTACCTTCTAATTCTTCTAGTTGAATAGCAGTTTTAGTAAGGTATTCATCGCATTTTTCAGGCGTGGTGGCCATGTCAATATAATTGATAATACTTTGATCTATCAATTTTAATTGTGCTATAAAGTCAGCTTTTGCTTCTGTACTACCTAAACTTTTTATAGCATTTTTAATACCTGCTTTTAATTGATTTAGAGTAGCAAATATTAAAGAAATATTATCAATTATTTTTGTGGACTGTGAGGTGTCTTCGATTTCAAGATTAGAAACAATATCAATCAACATTTCTAAATCTTTGGTAATTTGATTTACTTCTTTTTCTAGTGCTTTAGCATCAATTACTTTTTCTATTGAAGGCAATTCTTTTTCCTTATCAGCAACACGTTTGTGATAGGGGCTTAAAGCTTTGTCATTCAATAAGAATTGAACACAGCGTTTCGATATCAAAGTGTTTTGCTCGGAAACCTGAGCGTCTAATGATTCAAGATGTTCTGTTTGAATATAGCGAACATCATGTAGACTAATAACTTCACCACGTAAACTGCGTAGCTGACTTAATAAACCTACAAAATCATCAATAGATTTAAAAGAGGTGCTTTTAATCTTACTGAAAAGGTCGTCGGATTTTTTATTGATTTTACTTGTTTCTTTTTCAGCTTCCTTTTTTAGCTGAACAACTTTTTCAAACTCTTCGATTGCAGCGTTTGCAGCTTCATTAATTTGAAGAATAGGGATGTTTAATTGATGTGTATCTTCTTCAGGTAACCAATAATATGTATCATTAATGTCTTTTGATATTTTAGCAATATCATTGTAAAGCCCCGTATAATTGTCTTCTTTGTTTAAAAGGTTTATGAGTTCATGACATTCAGCCATAGCACGAACAATATCTTTATTACCTATTTTATAAAGTAAACTATCTGTATGTTGAGAAGGCATAAATGTACCTTTCAAATAAGGAGTTTGCCAAATTTGTACAACATGATGTTTGGTTTGTTCGTTTTCTGTTTTGAAATAACATAATTCACCATTTTCCATCAATGTAAAGCCATTACATATAATTGGAGTTTTTACTTCTTGTTCAATAATATTGTACGACATCAGGATGTATAAACCACGAATTGTTGCGTAAAATACATATAGGAAGTCTTCCCCATTAGGCGAACTTATCTTCTTTTGAAATTTTACTTTTTTAACATCGCTTTCAAAGATTTTATACTCACCAGTTTGTAAGTAATATCCATTAGGGAAAATAATACCATGGTCGTCGGGAAGTTTTACTGCGGTATCTTTAATACTTTCAACACGATGAACTTCTTGTAATTTATGATTATAAATAAAGTATCGAGGACTTTCTTGGAAAGGTTTGATTTCAAGAGTAACTAAGTTTCCTAAATCACCAAAGCGAAACTGACCATCGTCCAATGTTTGATCTACGTGTTCTACTGGTTCTGCAAGAATACCTTTTCCATCATCAGTGTTATCTTCAATTTTAATTGTTAAATCACCACCAATAGTTTCAACAAAAATTTTATCAAGAATAGAAACGTGCGAGTGTGTTCCATAACGATGCATATCTCGAGTAACTTCTTGCCATTTGAACTCATGCTGTGTAGGGAACTTGTATTCATGTTCGCTACGATTATCAATATACTGAAGTGAATTTTCGTTGATTAACCATTTGAATGTTTTGATATCACTGTTATTTTCACTCAGTTGAAAAACCATGTGCAAATAATTATCAATTACTGCAAACTTTGAAAATATGGTATTTCTATAGTATTTATATAAGTTGGTAAAATCATCTATAAATGTAGAATCATTTAACATCTCTAAAGACTGAATATGGAAATGATTGTCTTTAAATTCATAAATACTAAACACATCAGATAATTGAATATCTGTTCTTAGTCCAAAATGAACGTTGTAACCAAAAATAGAAATATTTCCTAATGAAATAATATCTCTGGCAATACAGTTATTTTCAGTATTAATCCTGTCGTTAGCAATTAATTTAGTTTCAATACTTCCAAAAACATGTTTCCTAGCGTCATTTAATTTATGTAATTTTTCTTGTAGTTCTTGTTTTTGCTTTTGTAACCTACTCTGAATGATTTCATAAGTGCCTCCGTCTAATTGCTGTGTGTTTTGGTTTTCCATATATTTTTTTAGAATGAAGAAATGATGCTAATAGTAACGTTAGCATAAGGAGTTTGAAAGATTGATTATAATAAAACTCCTGTTTAATAAACCTCACAGACTTTAAAATCTGTGAGGTTTTAGTAGTTTTTATGATAATTTCTTATCAGACAAGCCTAAACCTTTAGCAAGGTTAAATAAATTGCTAAACAAGTTTTCATCGTCATTACTGGTAGCTTTTTGTTTCAAATCGATTAATAGATTTGCAACCGTTAAGTTTTTAATATCTTCAGATGAAATTCCATATTTATCAGCAAAATCTTTTACTTTTTCTAATAAATTTCCTTTTACATCATCGCTGCCTAAAATAGCATCTTTTACATCTTGAATATTATTACTATGTTTTACTAATCGATCAACTCCTTTAGCTTTAGTGATTTGACCTATAATTTGATCGAAGAACATAGTTTCTCCACCTACAATATCAATATTTGCAGCTCTTAAAGCATCTCCAATTACTAATGCTTGTGCGTCAGCAATATCTTTTTGCACGTTGATTTCTGCTAAATCTACTTGTAATTCTTTTTCTAAACGTAATTTAAATTCTTCATGTTCTTTTCCTACTCCGTCTAATTTTTTCATTGCTTCTGCTTTTTCTTCAATACCAGCTGCATCTGCAATTGCTTTTTCTTTAATAACTTCAGCTTCAGCTAAACCTTCTTCCTTAACTGCTTGGGCTTTAGCTAAAATACCAGCAGCTTCTGCTTTTGCTTTTTTCTCAATAACTGTAGCTTCAACAATACCTTGACGTTCATTAGCATCTGCTTTGGCGTGCATAACTTGTGCCTCAGACATACCAATAGTAGCTTCTTCTTTGGCTTTAGCTTCCGCTAATGTTTTACGAGCTTCAGCTTCTTTTTCGCTTGCTTCTTTTTGTGCTTGTGCTTCAATGTTAATTTCTTCTGCTTTTTGTTTAGCAGCTTCTTTTTGTGCTTCTGCGTCTTTAATAGTTTTAATTAAAGCTTCTTCAGCGTTGGCTTCAGCAATTGTTATTTTTACTTGCTTCTCTCGATCTGCTGTTTTAAAAGCCTCTATATCTTTCATGTTTTCTTGCTCTTCAACAACACCTTTTTCTAGCATAACACGATCACGAATAACATCTTGAATATTCTTCTTTTCTACTTCAACAACTTTCTCTTTTTCAATTTGCGCTAAAGTTACAATACGTTCTCTTTCTGTAGCTTCTAATAATCTGTCTTTCTCTACACGTTCAGCTTCTACAGCTTCCGTACGAACTTTATTTTTTTCAGCAACAATTACCTGACGTTGTTTGTTTTCTTCTGCAACTTGTACTTTCTCTTCTGTAGCAATACGAGCAGTTTCTGATTTTAAACGTTCTTCTTCGGCTACTTTTAAAGTTTCTGCTTCTTCACGAGCTTTAATGTTTGCGATTTCCCTTTTTTGTTGTTCTTCCTTTTCTGCTAATTGTTTATCTAGTTCTAAAATAGCTTCTTGAGCTTCAACATCTTGCTTGCGAATCGTTTTCTCTTCGTCACGTTTAATTAAGTTAGATTTTATATTTTGAATAGCAGTTAATTCTGTGATTTTTTTAATTCCTTCGGCATCTAATATATTATCAGCTTTTAAGAATTGTACAGGAGTTTGTTCTAAGTAGTCAATAGCACAATCTTCTAATGTATAACCATTTAAGTCTCTACCGATTTCACTAATAATTTCATCACGAAATTCGCTACGAGATTCGTATAGTTGAACAAAATCGAACTTTTTACCTACAGTTTTTAGAGCTTCTGAGAATTTAGCTTCAAATAACTCTTCTAAAGTTTCAATGTGTGAGGCTCTTTCGCATCCAATAGTTTGTGCTACTTCTATAATAGCCTCTACTGATTTATTTACGCGAACAAAGAAGGCAACTTTAATGTCTGCTCGCATATTGTCTTTACAAAGTAAGCCATCATTTTCCAAACGTTGAATTTCGATTTTCTTAACAGAAATATCCATAATTTCTACTTTGTGTAATACAGGTACTACATACATTCCTTTGTCAAAAGCTACTTTAGTACCTCCAAAGCCAGTTTTCACAAGTGCTTCTCCTTGTGGTATTTTTTTATAGAAAGCTGCTATAAGAATGAAACCAAATATAATTAGAGAGACTAACCCTCCAACTACAGTCCATGCGATACTGGAAAAACTGATTTCTGAAAAAATTAATAAAGATGTGTTCATAGTTGATTTTTAATTTAGTAAGTTTTTATATAATAGAATTTTTTATCTTTTGATTGTTTGATAATCAAAATTTCGTTTCCTGTAGGTATTGATTCACCATTTAATGATTTTACATAAATATTAATAGGATCATTTTCAACAAAAAGTTTAACACTTCCTAGTTTATCACCAGTAATATTTGAGAGTAAAGTTCCTGTTCGGCCTATTAAATCTAGTGGTGCATCTCCTTTTCTATTTAGTTTTTGAAACAAAGCCTTGAAAGGAGTAGTAAAAATTTTATTTAGAAACAAAGCTGGAAGCATTGCTATAAAGAAAATAAGTAGACCGAAAGAGTTTTCGTAGCTATTTGTATAATACGTTCCAAATAATGTAATGGCCCACCAGAAAAATATCCATCCAGTAAAGGTGAATATAAACGGTAGTTCCGAAAAGTTAAAATAGATTAAGAATACCTGCCACCATTTTAGATTTCTTCTCCTCCTACCTACGATAGTTTCATTTTTTAATTCGATGTTGGTAATATCCTCAATATCTATTCCTGAAGCATCCAAAGAAGTATCTGTATCAAGATCTAGATCGGTGTCAACATCGATATCAATATCTATATCAACGTCAATATCGAAATCTAAGTCCAAACCAAATAACATTGTAAGTATTCTGTATACACCAAGTATAATTAACAAAACAGTTAATGGCATGTTAATGGAAGAGAAAACTAAGTCGGTTAATGTCATAGTTAGTTGTACGTTAATTTTAATCGTTTATACCTAGTTGCTTTTTTAAGTCTGCTAGATTATTCTCTGCTGTTGTTTGTGTTGTGTCAGCAGCCTTGTTAAGTTTACTGTCAATATCTTTTTTGTTTTTTGCAATATCACCATAAGCTTCGGCTAGTGCTTCTTCTTGTAATACTTTGTCTTTCATTCGCTTGAGCATATTAACTGTACCAGAGGCATCTAACTCAGCCATTTGCTTGTTAAGGTTTTTGGTTGCCTTAGAAACTTTAACTCTAGCTTTTAGTGTTTTTAGTTCGTTCTCCCATTTATTAATGGTGTTTTTTACTTCTTGTACATTGTTTTCCAGTTTTGTTACCGACTCGTGATAATTTTTTTCTTCTTCTTTAGCAGTTTTTATCTGGAGACCAACTTCTTCCTTTCTAATTAAAGCTTCCTTAGCTAGTTCGTCGGCTTCTTCACTCTTTATTGCACCGTTTTTAGCTTTAGTGAGCACTAACATAGCTTTCTGTTGATAATCATCTGCCTTTGCTGTGAATTCTTCTATATCGTTTTTTGCACGTATAGCTAGAGCTTTCACTTGCGCTAAAGATTCTAGCGATTTTTCCAAATCTATTTTTAAATCGCGTATTCCTTGCTCTGTCATTCTAATAGGATCTTCCATATTGTCTACAGCAGCATTAGCTTCCGCCTGTCCTATTTTAAAAAGTCTTTTAAAAATATTCATAATGTTTAATATTTTGAAAATTGTATAATCTGATCAGAATATTCACTTAATAACAAACTCAAAGAGTTCAAACTAGCTTCTAATTCATTTATATCAAGATTTTCTAATTGTAAAGTGTCTCTAAAAATAACACGTTTTCCTTTTTCATCAAGCACAAAAGCTCCGTGAATAATATCTCTGTTTTTTTGAAGCAAAGCTTTGAACATTGCTTCACTAGGTTGGTTTGCTTTAAAAATAAATTGTTCCATTATCAAAATAGGATAAGCAACACCGATAATTAAGTTTTTAATTCCAAAATTTTCTTTTTCAATAACAAAAATCCCTTCATTCTCAATCTCTTTAAGAATTGTAAAATTTAATTCTAATAAAAATTTTTTTGTTTTAGTAAAGTAAACATTCATTAGCAATTAGATGTTTTTAGTTTAGTTGGTATACTTTTTTAGTTTTTTATAAAACTAATGCCATAACGATGTGTAAAGTTAATAGAATCATGTTAAAAATAATTAATGGTTAAAAGCGATTTTTTCTAGAAAAATTAGCAAATTTTATATTTATTAGCTAATATTGTTAGTGTAAAGATACATAATATTTTGTATTTTGCAAATAAAATTAGCAATTATGTCTTTTTTTGGAAGAAATATTAAAAAAATTAGAGGAGTAAAAGGGTTGAGTCAAAAGGCGTTTGCAGAACTTTTTGATTTAAAACGTCCAACTCTAGGAGCATACGAAGAGGGTAGGAGCGAACCTAAGATTGAAACTATTATAAAAATTGCTAATCATTTTAGCATTACTATTGATAGTATGCTAACTTCCGATTTAACAGTAAATGAATTATTACGGTTTAAGGAAGATTTAATAGTAGAACCAGATGCAATTACAGAAAATGTTTTGACTAAAATTCCTATGATTTCTGAAGAGCATAAAACGTTATATCTACAGTATTACGATAATTCAAAATTCATAGGAGATTTGCCTTCGATATCATTACCAATCGAGTCAATTAAAGAACTAAGAGCTTTCGTAGTTAATAATTTAGAAATGACATCGAATGATAAAGGATTGTACCCAAAGGATGTTGTAGTTGGTGAAAAAATTATTGTAGATAAGATTGATAAAATTAGTGAGGGAGAAGTCGTTCTTGTAGTTTCTGAAGATGATATAATATTAAGGAAGTTATTTATAACTGATAAAGATTTCTTAGTACTAAAGGCAGCACATAAAAATATTGAAAATAAAATAGTAGCTAAAGATGCTGTAAAAGAAATATGGTTAGTCAAATACTCCTTTATAAAACGATTACCTCAACTAGGGGACTTAGTTGAAGATAAATTATTGTTTTTGGAGCAAGAATTATTAAAGTTAAAAGGAAAAATATAATTATACTTTATAATCATTATTAACACCAATACTAAAGCCAAAACGAGTCTCATGCTCACTTCCAAGTCGATGTATAGCAATTTTACCTAATCCTATTTTACCAAATTCAGAATATGTAATATTCTCATCCTCCAAAAATAAGTCACCTGTAAATTGCTTTTTAGCAACGTACTCGCTTACTTTATCTTTATTTTGATAAAAATTAATTGATAGTATGTTTTCCTTGTTCTCAAAACTACAAGAAATACCAAAATCATCCCAAATACAATAGTTTTTACTGGTTGTTATTTGTCTAGTCGGTTCTTTTAGAATAGATAAAAGTGTTTGGTATGTGGTAGGAAAATTAATGTTAGTATCGTTTATGTAAATACTATCGGTTTTACAGTTCACTGTAAAATTTTGGATTTTCTTTTTCTTTAAAAAATTAAACATATAGTAGTTAGTGGTTCTTTTTTGAGTGGTAAAACTATAAAAATAAAAGTAACTTTATAACAGGAAAAACATGTTTTTTTACTCCGTTAACAACGGAATGGAAATACGACTGGAGAATAATACTTTACAGTAGTAATTTTGATTTAATATGAATAGGATCTTCAATCCAATAACAGATTCTTTTAGTTAAATTTGTATTTCAAATGTAAAAAAGCATCGTACGTGGAGATGAATGTACCTCAAACTAGTTTTCCCAGAGTTGTAATAATCGGAGGAGGCTTCGCAGGATTAGCAGCAGCTAGAGGATTGGAAAACGAAGAACTTCAAGTAGTTCTTTTAGATAAACATAATTACCATACATTCCAACCTTTGTTATATCAAGTTGCTACTGGTGGATTAGAGCCTGATAGTATTGCTTTTCCTTTGAGGAAAAGATTTAATGATGTTGATAATTTCTTTTTTAGATTAGCAGAAGTAAAAAAGATAAATGATAAAGAAAATCAGGTAGAAACATCAATAGGTGATATTAGTTATGATTATTTAATTGTAGCAACAGGTTCGACAACAAACTTTTTTGGAAATACAAATATTCAAAAGTTTGCAATGGAAATGAAGTCGATACCGCAGTCTCTTAACATTAGGAGTTTAATTTTAGAAAATTTCGAAGAAGCACTACTTACCTCTGATTTAAGAGAACGACAAAAACTTATGAATTTTGTGATTGTTGGTGGAGGACCTACGGGAGTTGAGTTAGCAGGAGCATTAGCAGAAATGAAGAAAGAGATCTTACCTAAAGATTATCCAGATTTAGATATACGCCTTATGAAGATTAATTTGGTTCAAAGCTCTGATTGTTTGCTTAAAGGAATGAGTGCCAAAGCTTCCGAAAAAGCAGAAGATTTTTTAATTAAACTAGGAGTAGATGTATGGAAAAATTTAAGGGTTTTAGATTATAATGGCGATTTTGTTAAAACGAACGGAGAAGACAATTTTAATGCTGCAACTGTGATATGGGCAGCAGGTGTTAAAGGGGAGGCAATTCAAGGTTTAGAAACTAAATGCCTGGTTGAAAGAGCCTCACGTTACAAAGTAGATTTATACAATAGAATTGAAGGAAAGGAAAACATTTATGCTATTGGAGATGTAGCTTGTATGAATAGTAAAGAATATCCATATGGACATCCTATGATGGCGCAACCAGCGATACAACAAGGTGAGTTATTAGCTAAGAATATTATAAAGTTATTGAGAGGAAAAGAAATAAAACCATTTATTTATAATGACAAAGGTTCTATGGCTACTATTGGAAGAAATAAAGCAGTTGTAGATTTACCTAAGTGGAAGTTTCAAGGAGTTTTTGCTTGGTTCGTATGGATGTTTGTGCATCTATTTTCTTTGATAGGGTTCAGAAATAAAGCAGTTGTATTTCTAAATTGGGTTTATAATTATATTCGTTTTGATAGAGAAACAAGACTTATTATAAGGCCTTACAAAAGAAAAGACAAATACTCTTTTTAAATAAAAAACCTGAATTTCAAATTCAGGTTTTTTATTTAATCTCTACTTGAAGATGATGTAATTATAGAATTATCTTGATTTACAATGATTTCGTAATCTGAGCAAAAATTCATAGAGACTTCTTCGGTAATTTCTATGTTATTCTCTAGAATTATTGTAAAAATAGCCTTGCTAGAATTATAGTTCTTATAGTTAGATGATTTTCCAGATTCAATTTTATCGATAATTTCTACATCATCATCTGAAGATTTTATGGTAACACGAATATTCTTCTTACTCATGTTTGAAACCCTTGCTCTAGGAATTTCATTATTACATTCAGAACAATTAAAAAAAAGAAATGCGAAAAACATTAATAAAGTAGATGTAATTACCTTCTTTAATTTTTTCATTTATAATATTTTAGGGATTACGTTTTGCAAAAGTATAAAAAAAGAATCTAAAGAAAAGCTTGATTTTAAGTCTAACTTTTCTTTGGATTCTGGTAAATTAAGGCTAGTAAAAATTAAAATTTGATTAATTCTTCTTATAAATTATGAATAGCACTTAGAAATCTAACAACAACCAGAAGAAGGGTCACACGAGCCAGCAGTCTGCAAATTAGCAAGATTAATTTTTGTTTTTGCTTCTTTAGGAGTAATACCACATTGATCTTGAGCTAGACAAGCGGTATTTGTAGAGATTAGAAGAAAGTGAGTGCCGTTAAATTCCAAGTTATATTTTCCGATAGTTTGATCTTGATATTCTACTTCTATATCAAGATCTTTCAAATTGAGTGTTTTTTCAGATAGCTCAATAATATGCATTAACTTTTCTGGATGTAGTCTATGGTTGTAATCATTAGCGTTCCATAACTGAAAATTAATGCGCTCTTCCTTTCTTAGCACTCCTCCGCAATCAATAAAGTGTTTCGTCACTTTTCCTACTTCAGTAACATGAAAGTGCTTAGGAACTAAAGTACCATTAGGAAGTTCAAAGGCAATAGATTGTAAATTCGATAAATGTTTTTTTATTTCTGAAAGTGTCATAATATTATAGATTTAATTGAGAAAAAATGTAATAGAATTCAGAGGCTATTTGATTGCTTCTGTTTAAATAGGTTTGTAATTCTTCTGCTGTATTGTCTGCTATTTTAGGATCTTCATAGGTAACAGCTATTCTTTGTTCTGAATCAGAAACAAATGGACAACCTTGGTCAGCTTGAGAACAAGTCATTACAGCAGCAAAATTTGAACTAGGGTTAAATGAATGATCATATTTTTTAGAGAATCCAATTATAGGGTGAGAATTTTCATCATATTTTATAGCATATACTGGATTCTCATCTTTACTTAACACATCAATTGTAAAGCCTTGTACTTTTAGTGTTTTGATAACTTGAGTCGCGACTGCTGTATCTTCAGTTCCTCCAGAATAAGTTTGGATGTAATCGATCTTAAAGTGATTAGCTAATGTTTTCATCCATACTTGCGCTAAATGACTTCTTCTTGAATTATGAGTACAGATAAAATTGATATTTACAAGCTCTCTACTATCCAATTTTTGTTTTAAATACGACAACAAAGGCGATAATATCGTTTTTCTGTTATCATTAATGGTAATCATTGAAATTTCTTGTAGAGTTTGGTTTAATTTTTTATTCATAGTAATATTACGATTAATTAAATTAAAATTTTTTAACAACAGTTTTGTTCTGACTTAGAAAATATATTTAAAAATTTATGTAACGTGATAGTTATTTCTGACCACTTTTCAGTGTCTAGGCAATAACAAATACTAGTGCCTTCTATATTACCTTTTAAAATACCTATATTTTTCAATTCTTTCAGATGTTGAGAGATAGTAGGTTGAGCTAAGCCTATTTCATTAACTAAATCTCCACAAATACAAGTATTTACTTTAGAAAGGTATTCTAAAATAGCAATACGGGCAGGATGACCAAGTACTTTTGCGATTTTAGCTATGTTATTTTGTTCTTGAGAAAAAATTTCTGATTTTGTTAACCCCATAGTTTAATTATTATATTGCAATATTACGATTAATGTTTTGAAAATAAAAGTAACATCATGAATTTAATGTTACTTTTATGTAATATAAACTTATTTCTGTTCTATTTTTTTCTCTAATTTTGTAACTCTTTCTAATAAAGATTTTAAAAGGTTATTTTCTTTTTTTAACTGCTCAATTTTAGAGTTTTGAGTTTTCAATTGCTTCTCTTGATTAATTGTGTAAAGTGTTAACTCTTCAATCTTCTGTAATAATTTGGAATCCATTTCACCTAAGAAAAAACCGTTTTTTAGAACGTCTTTTTCACTTGGAATATCTTTTAAATGTCCTTTTTCTTTTATATAGCTTTCAACTTCTAATAGTGTTGGTAATTTATATTCTTTTTCAAAAACAAAGTCTGACCAACCCGTTGCTTCTACTTTTATTTCTCTAGCACCTACTGAACCTTCAACAGCTAATTTATGATTACCAGTGTTTGTTGTTCCAATTCCTATTTGTCCTGCATGATTAATTATCATATCAAAACCTTTATTAGCAGTGTTATTATGAGGAACTTTGAAACCTAAGTAACCTTGATTTGACCCAGTTGCATAAAGAGATATATCTGAATGTAATACTCCCCCTAAAGCACTTTTTGAACGAAAGCGTATAGAAGATTCTTTGTTTGCTATATCATTCTCTAAGCGCAAAGTAGAATAGCTATCACCATTAACTGTAAAAATTCCATTTTGTGTACTTTTAGTACCAATACCCACATTACCATCAGTATAAAATAAATCATTAGCTTCTCTCTGCCATTGGTGTGATGCTCCAAAAAGATTTCCTACAGCATGTGATGTTTGACTTTGTAATTCAGTAACTAATGCTCTAATGGTATAATTATTTGGATGGTTAGTCTTTACTTTTATAGTATTATTTTCTACAAATAATAAAGGGTGATTGGAATTAGTTCCTCGGACATTAACAGCTCTAATTATCCATACATTATCATGTGTCCATGCTAAAAACTCAGAACCTGTTTTAGTTCCTGTCCCTCTTGTTACTAAATGAATTTTATAAACATTATCAGGGTTTAAACTTGTTCCATTTTCATTAGTTAGTTCTTCAGATTTAGAAGTATTTACAATTAGGTCTTTTGTAAAGTTTTTAAATCCATTTTGAGAGTTTATTACAAGGGAGATAAATAGCATAGCTGTTGCTAAAACTTTTGTTTTCATAACTTTATTTTTTTAAATAATAATTTTTTATGCAGCAAATTTACGATAATATAAACGTTAAGCAAAAATTAAATAGAGTACCTAAATACGTCAATTTTTTTCATAGCATTTGGATGGATTTCTGTTCCATCTTCTATAAACCAAGCATGAGTATCTCCTAAATATTCCATACTAAGGTATTTTGCGCTTTCTACAAAAGGCATTTCAAAGCCAATTCTCCTATCATTTTCACCAGAATTACTAATCATAGCCATTTTTTTACCTCTTAACTGTCTTCCAAGTTCTTTTTTATGATGTAATAAGTCAGACATTCTATCAAAAAAAACTTTTAAGATTCCACTCATTGTATACCAATATACTGGAGTAGCAAATATTATAGTATCATATTGATTAATAACTTTTTCCATTAGAGGTAAAAAATCATCATTTGCATGTTTAAAATCATAATCGAAATGACCTATTTCTTTTCCTAATAAATCAATAACATCAAAATCGTTATCCTTATTTAAATAATTAACAACTTTAGTAGTATTTCCATTTCGTTTAGAGCTAGCTTGTATAATTACTGTTTTATTCTTCATAAATTAAAGATAAGAAATATTAAAGCTTTAACTGTGCTCCAGTTAAGATTGATAAATTTTTATCTCTAATTAGAACAATTAATCGAAGTAGGTCATCATTTAAAACTATATCAGGTATTTTTATATCAGCTTTTCCTTCTTTCTCTGTAAGACTTATTGTATGTTCTTGGACAACTATATTTGAATTTATTAGAGTTCGATCTCTGTTTTCACCTCTTTTAACTTTTGTTATTCGTTTATCAATAGCCAATAAAATAACTAGCTCTGCACTTACTAATGGGCCGTTTACATCATATGAGAAAGAAATTGTTTGATTTTTCTTCACCACATTATCTAAATCAATAGTATTAAATGCAGTGGTATTTAAAATTTTCTTTAATCTTTTTAAAAGAGTTTTGCCATCAGATCCTACTATGTGCTCGTTTCCATTTATTATTAATTGAGGAGTGTATACAGAGTTACTCTTAAATTTATGTCCATAATTACGTTGTTTAACAGTAAATTTTTTCTGCGAAAAAGGATCAATCCATCCTATGTAATTCCAATAATCTACATGATAAGCAATGGGAATTATGCTATTTGAATACTTTGTGTCTTTAAGTTCGTTTAAAATTCTATCAGCAGGTGGACAACTTGAACAGCCCTGTGAAGTAAATAACTCGAGTACTACTACAGGTTTTTCCTGAGGAAATAACTGTAAAGATGTTATTAAAAAGTATATTAGAAAGTAATAACGCATATCATAATATTTAAACTAAGTATTTTAGTAGTTGTTAGTATAAAAGTCTTACAGGCTAAGATTATAAAAACATATTTTTATACATTTATAAAATAATAAGAAGAGATGATGAATAAAGAGAACTATAAGGTGTCTGCGGTTGTAAAATTGCAGAAAAAAAATACTTTAGAGCATATAGAAGATGCTGAAAAAAAATTGAAAAAGGTTAGAAAGAAATTAGCAGACATACAAAACACCATGTATGCTGAAGGAAAATATAGTGCGCTTATTTGCTTACAGGGCATGGATACTTCTGGGAAAGATAGTTTAATTAGAGAGGTTTTTAAGCAGTTTAATGTAAGAGGAGTTGAAGTTCACAGTTTTAAAGTACCTACAGAATTAGAACTTAGTCATGATTTCTTATGGAGGCATTATATTGCGTTACCGGCTAAAGGTAAAGTAGGAGTTTTTAATAGAACACATTATGAGAATGTGCTAGTTACAAGAGTACATCCAGAATATGTGTTTTCAGAAAACATACCAACAGTTAATAGTTTAGATGATTTAAATGATGATTTTTATCATCAACGTATGGAACGAATAAATCAATTTGAAAAACATTTAACAGATAGTGGAACAATAATCTTGAAATTCTTTTTACATTTATCTAAAGAAGAGCAAAAAAATAGGCTGCTAAGACGCTTAAATATTCCAGAGAAAAATTGGAAATTCTCTTCTGGAGATTTAAAAGAACGTAAGCTGTGGAATAAATATCAAGAGTATTATGAAGATGCAATCAACAAAACTTCAAAGGAAAATGCTCCATGGTATATTATTCCTGCCGATGATAAACCTACAGCTCGTTATATTGTTGCGAAAACAATTTTAGACGTTTTCAAAGGATATAATTTTAAAGAGCCAACATTAGCACAGAAAAACCTAGATAGATTAGATGAGTTTAAAGCTCAATTGAATAACGAATAAATTTTAGATAAAGAAAATAATTAGAAAGCGTAAAATAAATTTTAAACTGTAACGCTTTACATCAAAATTTTCTAAATTAAAACAATGGAACTAAATTTAACAA